>SLCJ01000211.1 GCA_007125835.1 Verrucomicrobiales bacterium
CGTTGCCGTAGGGTATTGGGTTTGGCAACGATGGAACCGGGGATGATTCGCGTCCCATTGGTGTGATTGTATCGACGCGCCAACGGCGCAACAACCCTGTAGCCCAGGGCATCGCCCTGGGGACCATGCGCCCCAAGACACCCCCAGCCCCAACGGGGCGGGACCGAGAGGCGGCGGGTGTTGGGTCGCGCCCCGTTGGGGCTGAATTCATGGACGGGGGCGGTGGTCCCAGGGTGGTGCACCGGGTTACCGGGTCTGGCCCCGTTGGGGCCGATGATGACGCGCGCAAACGGCACAGAGCCGGGGTGTTGTTCCGGGCTCCGGCGTTGGACACCGCAGGTGCCGAGGACGATGGGCGAAAATTCGGATGGCTTCAGAGCGGCATCCGCCCAGAGCTTGTTGGCGGCATCCCAGAGGCGCTTTCCGAGGTCGGAATGGGAGTCTTCGGCGCTGGCGGGTTCGGTCCAGTGCATGAGATTGACGAGGAATTGGCGGCGGGTGGGCAGGATGAACGCGACAAGGCCGCCCGGAAGACGGAGCCGGGCAATCCCGCGTTTCTGTTGTCACCCGTTAGTTGAGACCGCTTTCGCCGTCTTGGAAAGTGGAAATGGCGCCATTTGGCCGGGAACAAATGCCAAAACCGCACCCCCCCCCCTCACGGTTTCCCGCCGCCGATGAATTGGTGGTGGAGGATGTGGAGGCAGAGGAGGTGGTTGAGGAGGGTGTCTTTGCGTACGAGGGAGACGGGATTGGTGTCGGTGCGCCATTCCTGGAGGAAGGTGGCGACTTTGTCGGGCGAGCAGATGCCGGTGCGGGCGACGGCTTCACGAGTGAGGAAGCCGTCGGCCAGTTCGTTGACTTTTGCCTGCTTGAGCGGGTCGGTGTGGGCGGGCGGGGCCATAAAAGCGAATTTCTCTCGCTTGTAGAGCACTTCGGGGAGCACTCCTTTGACGGCTTCGCGGAGGACGTGTTTTTCGATGTTGCCCTTGATGCGGAGGTGGGGCGGGACTTGGACGGCGGCGGCGGCGAGGTGGTGGTCGAGGAAGGCGGGGCGCGATTCCATCGAGTTGGCCATGTCGACGCGGTCGCCGCCCCAATTGAGGATTTGTCCTTCGAGCTGGCATTTGCTCCAAGTGTATTGGGCGATGTCGAGCGGGTGGCGGCCGGCGACCATTTCCGGGCGAATGCGCGAGGCAATTTCGCCAATCGGGTCGTAGTCGCAGAGGCTGGCGGCGACGTCGTCGTCGAGCAGCGGTATGGCGAGGTCGAGGGTGTCCATCCAGGGTTGGATCCACGAGGGGGTGAATCCGCAAAGCGATTCCCACGCCGGGTGGGTGCGCTTGGTTTCGGCGAGGATGGCCCCCTTGAACAGACTGTTGGATTTCTCGAGAGCGGCCTGGTAGGAGGCGCGGATTTCGGGCGGTTCGTGCGAGATGCCGTGGAGGAACATGTCGCGCTTGAAGGCCGGGTAGCCGGCGAACAGCTCGTCCGCACCCTCGCCGGTGACGACGCAGCGGTAGCCGGAATCCCACACCCGTTTTGACATCAGGTTCTTGGCGACACCGAGGGTGTTGTAGAATGTGCGCTCGGCGTGCCAGACGGTGCGGATGTAGTTTTCGCCGTAGAGGTCGGCGGCCCTGAGGTGGATCACTTCCTGATCGGCCTTCATCGATTCGGCCATTTCACGGGCGATGGGGGCCTCGTCGTATTGATCGTCGTCGAAGGAAATGGTGTAGGCTTTCACCGGGCTTTGCATGGCTCCGGTGGCGAGGCCGAGGATACAGCAGGAATCGATGCCGCCGGAGAGGTAGGAGCCGACCGGCACGTCGGCTTCGAGACGCAGGACGATGGCGTCGATCAGCTCGGCACGGACGCGTTCGACGTGTTCCTGTTCGTCGTGGTCGCGGTGGTGTTCCTCTTCCTGGGGGAAGTCGTAGTCCCAGTAGCGATGCTGGGTGATGTCGAGGCGTCCGCCGCGTTTGCGGACGCGCAGGAAGCAGCCGGGATCGAGCGAGATGATATTTTTGAAAGCGCTCATACCGGGGGCGATTGTCTGCATCAACTGGTGCAGCGCGGCCCGGGGGTCGAGTTCGACAGGCACGTCCGGGTGGGCGGCGAGGGCCTTGACTTCGGAGCCGTAGTACAAGGTTTTGCCGTCGCCGGAGAGGTGGTAGAAAAGCGGGCGCACGCCAAAGCGATCGCGCAGCAGGATCAACTCGTCTTTCTCGCGGTCGTAGAGGGCGAAGGCAAATTCGCCGCGCAGGTGGGTGGTGAAATCGAGCCCGTGTTTGCGGTAGAGGCCGATGGCAATTTCGGAATCGCTCTTGCTGCGAAAGCGGTCGCCTTCGGCCATCAGCGTCGAGCGGTGGCGTTTGAAATCGTAGAATTCGCCGTTGGTGGTGAGCACATAGCGGTTGTCCACCGCATGCAGGGGTTG
Source organism: Verrucomicrobiales bacterium (assembly GCA_007125835.1). GTDB lineage: Bacteria > Verrucomicrobiota > Verrucomicrobiia > Verrucomicrobiales > SLCJ01 > SLCJ01. The sequence continues at coordinate 2,438 of SLCJ01000211.1, forward strand.
GCACCCGCCTTCAAGGTCGTTGATCGACAGCCGCGTGTGCCCGAGGGCGATACCGTTGGCGAGGTCGAGGAAATGTCCCTGGCCGTCGGGCCCGCGGTGGCGGATTTCGTGGAGCATTTTCTCCAACGAAAAGGGCGCGTGTTCAGGGAGGGGGGAAGCAGAGAAAAATCCAGCAATGCCGCACATGGGAAATAAGTTTTAAGTTCTGAATTAGGAGTTTAGAGTGATTTAAGCCGACAAGTCGGATCCGCCCTATCGGTCTGATCGATACAACGGGGCTTGGAGATAAGTTTGGAATTTTGAGTTCAGAAAGGTGAGAATTGATGCTAAAGGGGCGAGTATGAATGAGAGAACTAAGGCGCTGAGGGAGAGGTTGATGAATGGAATGAAGAACACGAAGGCGAAAACTGAAGATCGAACAGCATAACAAAACTCCAAACTCTGCATTCCAAACTTTTATACACCCGGCAATCGGTCGAGGCGGTCGAGTACGGCCATGAGCAGAGCCTGGCGGACGAAAACGGCACCGTGGGCTTGGGAGAAGTAGAGGTTGTGGGGCGTTTTGTCCAGTGAAGTGTCGAGTTCGTCGAGGCGGGCGAGCGGGTGAAGGATGACGGCTTCGGGTTTGAGTGGCGAGGAAGAGTCGAGTTTGTAGCGGGAGTCGAGTGTGCGGTAGGAATCGCCGAGGAAGGCGATGGAATTCATGTAGATCACGTCGAGCTGCGGCAGGAATTCGCGGACGTCGTTGCTGACGCAGTAGTCGATGCCGGCTTCGGCGAGATCCTTCGTGACATCCTCGCCGAAGGGGTCGGCCATTTCCGAGATGACGGTGACTCTGGCGATGTGGTCCTTGAAGAGCAGGGCCATGAGCAGGAAGGATTTCACGGCGCGCATGGATCCGGGCGTGCCGAGGATGCCAAGGTGGAGTTTCGGGGCTGTTCCTGAGCGCGGCGCGGCCAGCTCGGGTCGCCATTTGAGCAGGGCATACCAATCGGCGAGAGCCTGGGTGGGGTGTTCGCCCGAGCCGTTGCCGGCGTTGATCAGCGGCACCCGCAGGTTTTCCAAGATGCGCTCGGGGCTGTCGGTGTCGGTGTGGCGCATGATAACCAGGTCGCAGTAGGCATTGAACATTTCGCCGATGTCCTGCAGCGACTCGCCCTTGGCCTGGCCTGTTACGGTGCCGTCCGGGATGGAGATGACCTTGCCGTCGAGGCGCAGCACGGCGCTTTCGAACGAGATGCGCGTGCGGGTGGAGGCCTCGAAGAAAGCGGTAACGGCGATCTTGCCGTCGAGCGGGTGGTAGGGGGCGATCTCGATTTTTTCGAGGATGGCTGCCAGCTTGGACAGCTCGCAAACCGAGCGGCTGTCGAATTCGCGGGCGGAGAGGATGGATCTCCCCTTAAGCTGAGCAAGCCATTCCAGATCGGGCGGCGTTTCAGCAAAGAGCCCCCCGGGTTCCGGGTGGGTTGCGTCAGATCCTTCCGGCGGTTCTAGAAACGGGGTGGCTGGATTCGGGTCGAGTTTGTCCGAGTTCATGGGATGATGGAGGGGAACAGAGGTCGTGGACGCGGGCGGCTTACCACAGGCGGCGGCCCAGGGTGTCGCCGATGAGGAGGATGACGAGAACGAGGAACCCGGCACCCGTCCACACGAGCGCGCCGGTGATGAGGATCTGAAGGAAGGAGTCGGCAAACATGGCTTGGGATGGTCGAGTGAGCAGGTTCAGTCCTTTTGCAGGTGTTTCCAATCAAAGGCGGGCGCCGGCGCGAAACGCCCGGCCACCGTGATTGCCATCGATACGGCAACGCTCACCAGCGAGGCGGTGAACCAGCCGATTTTGAAATAGGCGATCAGCCCGGTGGCGCTGCCCAAGACCATCGCGACTATGATGAATCCGCGGTTCACCTTCTGCCAATAGAGGCCGGCGATGACCGGCCAGATCACACTGGCGACCAGCGGGCCGGAGAGGAACAGCGCGTGCTGCAGCGGCCAGCGCGGCAGCGCGAGCAACCAGGCGATGAGGCCGATGGCGGCGATGGCCAGTTTACCAAAGCGGCGGATGCGCGCATCGCTGAGCGTGCGCCCGCGATGGACGATTTTCTCATAGCCATCGCGGGTGGCGAGGTCGGAGGTGGCGGCGAGCAGCGAGTCGATGCTCGAGGCGATGGCACAGAACAACACGACGAAAATCAGAATGCCCGCAAAGGTGCCCGCCCCGGCCATCACCTGCGAGGCGACCAGCGGACCGGTCATGTTTTCCTGCGGGATGTTGATTTCCAGCACGCCGGCAGAGAGGGCGACGAAACCGGCGGCGATCGGGATCGGGAACCACAGCAGCCCGGCGAGGAAAAACGCCTTGGGCGCGACGCGGCGGCGCATCGCAAACACCCGCGACCACCATACGTTGTTGTGAAACACCTCGCCGAATCCAAAGAACATGTTATTAAACACCGCCAGCAGGGCCACCGGCATGAAAAGGGCGATCAGCTCGGGCTGCTCGACCCGCAGGTGTCCGGCCATTTCCGGAATGGTGGTCTGGGTGAGCACAGTGGCGCCGATAATCACGATGCCCGCGAGGATGAGCAGGCTCTGCACGAAGTCGGTGCCAATCACCGCGAACAGCCCGCCGAACAGCGTATAAAGAATGCACACGGCGAGAATGACGGTGAGTCCGGTGAGGTAGGGAATGCCGGACAGCGCCTCGACCAATTCACCGCCGGCGATGGCCATGGTTACCAGCCAGGCCATCGAGTAGAGCAGGGAGATGGTGAGAAACAGCAACCAGGCGGTGTGGCCGAAGCGCAGGCGGAAAAAGTCGCCGCTGGTGAATCCCTTGGGCAGAAGGCGGTGGATGCGGAAGGCCATCGGCGCGAAAAGCATCAAGCCAAAGCTGGCGGTGGCGTAGGCGAGCATGCCCCACACGCCCTGTTTCAGAGCAAACACCGGGGCCAGCATCGTCGTGTTCGATGTGATCCAGGTGGCCATCGCGGTAGCGGTGCCCAGGGCGAGGCCGACATTGCGCCCGGCCAGCATAAACCCCTCTGCATCGCGGGCGCGGCGACCCCACCACATACCCAGCGCCACCCACAGCACGCCGAAAATCACCAGCAGCCACAGGCCGGTTTGCGGAGTAAGGACATGGCTTTGGTGAGTGGTCATGATCCGGGTGGGGTGGTTCCGGCCTCCGGCTCGCGCCGCAATTGACGCCAGTGGCCGATGAAAAGCGTGGAGAGGGTGGCGACAAACACGATGCCGCCGATGACAAGCAGGAGGATCACGCGCCCGCGCTCCATGAATTCAACCGTAACCGCCACCGATTCCGACCACGGCCCGGCGGGGTCTCCGGCCTCGTCAAGCGCGCGCACGCGAAAGTGATGGGTCGCCTCGGGTAGCCCGGTGAGCACCGAGCCGGTGTCGGCCCCGCGGTAGCGGATCCTCACCGATTCGCCGTCGAAGCCGGGCGTGTCGCTTTGTTGCAATTCGAAGGCGGATGCAGTGGCCTCCTCGCCGACGGGAGCCCAGCGCAGCGTGGCCACACCTTCCTGATTCTCCACTTTCGTGCCTGGCTCAGGTGTGGTGAAGCCCACTTCAATCCCCGGGGCACCGGTTCCCGCGCACGCCCCGCCACATAAGACGGCGATCCACAGGAAAGAGGCAATGAAACGGGAAGATGGGATGGTGCTTGAACTTATGATTTACGGCGGCCGCTGCCTTGAGCGGCCAACGGACGAAGGAACCTCCACTTCGGGAGCCTCCGCCGCATACCGGGGATTTCTTTGAGGATCAAATAACCATGGCCCGCCGTCGGATCAAGAGAAAATTCCGCGAGAGTTTCCGGCCAGCGGCGGACTGGTTGGTTTTTCAAACCTTCACAAAAGGATTCACTCCGGGCGCGGGATTCGGTATTATCATCGTAAAGAACCTTGGCGAACCGTGCGCTGTCGCGGGCTCCGGGTCGTTCCCTCCTTCAAAAAACCCGAAACCCTTCCATCCCATGAAAACCAGCATCCTCACCGCCGCGACCCTCGCCGTCGCCCTCCCGGCCTCCGCCGCCACGGTCATCATCGACAGCACGCCGGCAAACAACCAGGCCAATCTCTTTAGCCAAGCTGGCCAGACCTTTACCACACCCACGATGGGCACAGACAATCTGCTGACCACCATCACCATCATCACTGCCAGCGCCATCGTTGGATCCGATCCCACCGGACCCTTCACCCTGAAAGTGTGGGAAAACGATGATGAGTTTTCAGTGTGGGCTCCCGGTGCCCTGATTGGCACCTCGACCAATACAGCCTCGTTGGAGCCCGCTGGCAATCAGGCTGTGGTATTCCAGTTTTCGGGTCAGGCGCTGCAGGACAATACCGTGTATGCCTTCAGCTTCAACGACGGCACAAATGATCATGTGGCGTTCCGCGCCGGTTTGACCAACGAGGCCGGAGTGGCCCTCACGGATGGAGCCCTTTTCTCGGAAGGCTCCCAACCTTTCGGCGGCGCTTTCGATGTCTCCTTCCAGCTTGCGGTGATTCCCGAGCCGGGCGCGGCGATGCTGGGTCTTCTCGGCCTGGGCGCTTTCGCCCTGCGCCGCCGCCGCTGAGTTGCGAGGGCCGAGCATAACGAACTGTTTGAATATTCCGCATCCCGGTTCCTTGCCAAGGAGCCGGGATTTTTTCCGTCGTCGCGGCCTGTGGCGGAACGATTGGCGTGCGGACGGGCGGGAGAATGCCGCCAAGGCAAGGTGCCTCCACATCCTCCACTCGCTCTCGCTCAAGCAAAAATTGACAGAAAAAATTCAGCAGAGAGCAGAGAATGTCCTGACTGAGCGAACTTTCCAAAATTTTCCTTGCGCCGGAGCGGGAACCTGCGAGACTGAAATTGTCCACATCAAGTGGATGAGGTCTGAATAACCCCAAACGCAGCGGTCGGCATCGACCGCAACGATGCCGCCTAACCGGCCCAAACGGCCGGGGAGGCGGTGGCGTATGTCCAGGTCGTCTCTCCGGAGAGGACTAAAGGCTATCGCGGTCGTCTGCTGGCGGCTTTATCACTCCCCGTCCACCAGGAAGGGCACACCTTCCCATGAAAATTTCCTTTTGGTCCACGGCTGACTTTGCGCTGCTGGCCCATCCTGGTGAGATTATCATTGGCAGGAAAAATTAGGACATCCATAGAAATTTGAGTTGCAACGAACACTTGCCCCAAATTTTCCCGACCATCCTGGCACCTCAAAACCCAAGTTTTCTGCCACATCCATGACACCGATGCCGTTTCAGCGCCCCAATACCCCTAGAATCACCGCCTTCCGGGCACTTGGATCGGTCAGGAACCACGTCCCTCCCCTGATTTTCTACGAAACTGAAGCAACTCCCGACCCATTCCCGGCTTTCACTACACCGCAGCATCACGTCGCCGTCCTGAACCCCAGAATCATTGCTGACCAGTCGCCCGTGCCCGATTTATTTTTTGGAATGTGATTTTTTGAACTTTTTGCCAAATACAATACCAACATGCCGACATCTCCGCCACGAGCGTCACTCGGAGATGACTTTGCGAGCGATCGCCACCGTTTCGGGTTTGAGCCGGAACTGTCTGTCGGAGATCGCCGGGCGAGTGACATCTCTGGGTTTGTCGTCCTCATCGGCACCCAGCTCCCACGGTGTCTTGTCGTGCCAGGTCGTCGCGCGGCCGTGCAGTTGGAATGTTCCATTTTCAAAGTCAATCTCCACTCTACCCCAGAGCGGCTCGGCGTATCTGACCGGTCCGCCCAGCCAGACGTAGGAGGCGCTATTGATTTGGATATGCGGCACACCATCGATATCCTTCATGTAGTCCCGGTGGTGGTGCCCGTGCATCACGGCGAGCACCAAGCCGGGGCGCTCTGCCTCGCTGGCCCTGATCGCCTCGAGTACCGCCGCCCCATTGCGGGAGCTTTCGGGGGGTTGGTGCACGAATATGATCACAGGCCGATCTGATTCGGCGAGCTGGCGCGCAAGCCACTCGAGCTGCTCCCCGCCGATGCCGACACCTGGCTCGTTGTCGTCTAATACGATGCCGCGCAGCGCACCTTGATCGAAGGTATAATAGCGTCCGGGCATGCCCCGCATTCGGGCGACATCGTCAAAGGAGTGCCGGTTGTCGTTATCGTGATTGCCCAACACATGATAGGCCGGGCCATCGAAAGTGTTCCATAGCTCCAGCACTGGCGCGCTCCTAGGCGGCTTGACGAGGTCGCCAAGCTCGATTATAAAATCTACGCCGTGCCCGTGCATGTCATCCAGAAAATCGCGTACGAACCCCAGCTCGATCGATCCACCACCAGTCCGCAACCAGCCGTAATGGATGTCTGCTATCACACCGAATGACACCTTGGCGGCGGATTGATCCACGCCGGGCTCCTCGGCGTGTACGGATCCCGCGATGATGAGGGCCGCTGCGGTCAGTGGAAGTTTAGTTGTAAAGAATGCCACAATCTTGTTCATATAATATTTGTGTATGTTAGGAATTTAATTTTGGAAGGCAGCCCTTGAAACAGCCGTTGGGCCGGACCAGCGGGGAAAGGGGCTGTGAGGGGGAAAGCGAACGCACTTGGTGATTCGGTGTGCAGGAGGGCGGTGTTTCTTTCTCGAAAATCCGCAGTGTAACGCCGGTTTTGGACGCAATCTAAAGATCCCATCGTTTTCGTCATCCCGGCGGACTATAGCATTCCCAATCTGCGGTGGAAAGATAATTTTTGGTAGCGCTGATTTTTTTCCTAAGGGCGTGGTCAGGAGGATTCGAGGACCAGGATGTGGCGGTCGTCCAGCTTGAACCCCGGGGCCCGCAAACACGGAAAATAGTTAGTGGACAAAACCTGAGCTGGACAAAACCTGAGCCACCCATAGAAAATAAAGTTGCAAGTATCGCTTGCCTCAAAGCTTCCCGTCCATCCTGGCACCTCAAAACCCAAGTTTTCAGCCACATCAATGACACCGTTGTCGTTTCAGCGCTCCAATACTCCTAGAATCACCGCCTTCCGGACACTTGGAACGGTCAGGAACCCCGTTCCTCCGCTAATGCTCTCCGAAACCGAAGCAACTCCCAGACCATTCACCCGGTGACACTACACCTCAGCGCCCCGTCGTTTTCCCGATCCCCAAAGCCACTGCTGACCCGCAGCTCGCGCTGCGGCCGCCAGGCTCGTCGCGCTGCCAGCCACCCGCCAGTAAAGCCGTC
>SLCJ01000072.1 GCA_007125835.1 Verrucomicrobiales bacterium
ACGCCCGGGCGGCGCGCCACCAGTGGCGTGTTTCGCGAGGCCAAGGGGCGGACGCGGCCGATGGTCGAGCCCGACGACAGTCGTTATCCGAAGCGCGTGGAGGCGGTGGAAGTGGCCAAGGGGTGCCGCCCGCAGGGGGGCGATCTGGTGCTGGTGGAGATTCTTCGCTGGGATCATGCGGGCAAGCCCCCGCAGGCGCGCGTGGTCCGCGTGCTTGGCGGCCCGGGCTCATCGGGCAACGACGTGCTGGCGCTGATGCACCGCTACGACTTGTCGATGGATTTCCCCGGGGACGTGCACCGCGAGGCGGAGGCGATGCCGGAGAAGGTGTGTGCGGACGACCTTGACGGGCGCGAGGATTGGCGCGACCGCGCCGTTTTTACCATCGACCCCTTCGACGCCAAGGATTTCGATGATGCCATCCACGTGGAAAAGCGGGAGAAAGGGTGGCGGCTGGCCGTGCACATCGCCGATGTTTCTCATTATGTGAAACCGGGCTCGCCGCTGGACAAGGAAGCGCGTCGCCGCGGCAACAGCACGTATCTCGTCGATCGCGTGATCCCGATGCTGCCCGAGAATCTCAGCAACGGGCTGTGCAGCCTGGTGCCCGGGCAAGACAGGCTGACCCGCATGGCGGTGATCGATTTCGACGGCCGGGGGCGGGTTACGCAGGCGCGTTTTGGCTCGGCGGTGATTCACAGCGCCCGCCGCTACACCTATGAGGAGGCGTTTGCCGTACTGCAGGGGGCGCCCCGCAAAGGGGATGAAACCGAGGAAATGCTTCACGAGGCATGGCGCCTGGCTTCGCGCCTGCGCCGGAATCGTTTCGCCAAAGGTGGGTTGGACCTCGATTTCCCGGAAATCAAAGTGGTGCTCGATTCCCGTGGCAAAGTGGCGGAATTGCGCCGCATCGAATACGACATCTCGCACCAGTTGATCGAGGAATTCATGCTTGCAGCCAACGAGGCGGTCGCCGCCGCCATACGCCACGCCGGCGTGCCCTGCATCTTCCGCGTGCACGACGACCCCGACACAGACCGCCTTTTTGAATTTCGCGAAATGGCGAAGATTTTTGGGCTTTCCTCGGGAGATCTTACCGTGCGGGCCGAATTGCAGAAGCTGCTGCAGAAGATCAAAGGGCATCCCGAGGAGCATCCGCTCAAGCTCGGACTGCTGAAAAGCCTGAAGCGCGCGGTGTATGCCGCCGAGCCGCGTGGACATTTCGGTCTCGCCAAGGAGAATTACCTGCATTTCACCAGCCCGATCCGCCGTTACGCCGATCTAGTGGCGCACCGGGTGCTCGGCGGATTACCCGCCCATCAACCCGTGTTGCGATGCGCCACGCCGAGGCAGTCGGAGATGGAGGAGATCGGCGGTCATTTGTCGCGCACCGAACGCGCCAGTGCCGACGCCGAGATCGAGTCGCGCCAGATGAAAATCATGGAGTATTTCGAGCAAATGCTCAATATGCGGGAACGCCCCGACCTGCGCGCCGTGATCGTCGATGCGAGACGCAGCGGGCTGTTTGTCGAACTCGAGGACGCACAGATCAAAGGCCTCGTGCCGCGCGAGGCGCTGCCAGGAGATGGATGGTGGTTTGATGGCGAACGCATGCGCTGGCTGCGCGAGCGCCCGCGTATGGAGTTGCGTCCCGGAATGGAGGTCACCGTGCGCATCGCCGGAGTCGACGCCGAAAACCGCTTCCTCGATTTTAGTCTCGTCACTTCGCCAAATGAGAAAGTCCAGGCGGGCCGGGTAAGACGGAAGACCAAAAGCGCCCCAAACGAGAAAAGTGGCGGACGCAAAAACACCCGTCGGTCAACGGCGAAGAAGGAATCACCACGCAATTCGCGTAACAAAGTAAAAAACGGCGACAATCAGGATTCTCCCTCGGGTAAGAAAAATCCGACGACGCGCAAGAAAAAGATTGGCTGTTCCGCGAAAAACGTAAAAAAAGAGGCTAGAAATGTGGCGAAGAGGAAACGAAAAGGTGGGTGAACCGGCGTGGAACCACCGAAACGCTCAGACATTCTGATCTGGATGGAAGTTGATGACCTCAGCGGGTTGCCCCCTCATCCGCCATCAGGGGCGAAATCCAGATGCCACCACACAGAGTCTAACGCGAACCCATGCAAATCAATCGCAAAATGCAACCCGCCCCAGACCCCGACAACAAAAAATCTTGACCAGGCCCAGAATGGAATTCTGATCACGAGATCAGTGCCACCAAAATTTCTCTCGATCACGCGTTTCGCCGCAGAGATCCCCAAACAAAATCGCCTACAAGGTCTCCCTCTCGATCCGGGCAACCGAACACTGGAAATCAGCGTTGCGGAAGAGTCAGCATCTCGGCTGGCATTCCATACCCGTCCACCGCGGCCTGATACGCGATGGGCGCTCGAATCGACGTCCACAGGCCGACCGACACCAGCACCACGGCAATCGTGTGCGCGGCGAGCTGCCGGACGCGATACTGCCGCCTTCGGATCAGGGAAACCACCAGGCAGGTGGCGGGCAGCGTGATGGCGATCAGCCCGGCAAAAAAAAACGACACTGCGGGGAGAACAGGGGAGAGGCCGAAGCGGAAAAAATCGCCCTGAACCAGCGACCCCGTCATCAGGTAGGCATTCCAAAGCATGGTGTTCAGCAACAAAAAATGCGCAGCCAGCACCGTTCCCAGCACTTCGGGCATCGGCCGCGTCCGCGAGCTGGTCAACAGCACGCACACGGTTGCACCAAGCATCAGGCGGAAAAGCACGACGAAATCCAGAGAGATTTGCGGGAATGTGTGAATTTCTTCCATGACTCATTTTGTCGGTTGCTGCCCTCCGCTCTCCTCCGCCACCCGGGCGAAATCCAGATGCCACCATCCCAGAGTCCAACGCCAACCCAAGCAAATCAATCGCAAAATGCAACCCGCCCCAAACCCGGACAACCAAAAATCTTGACCAGGCCCAAAAACTCTGCCGCAACCAAAAATCATGACCAGGTCATGAAAGCGGGACCGAACTGGCAGGGTATCTACAACAAAACGGGGCCGGGCCAATTGATGGCGATCGTGCAACTAAATTTCAGGTCCGTGCCTTAAAGGCGCAATCCAGAGCGGTGCGAAGCCCGGTGATTCGGATTTCCCCGTTCGTCAGGGAGTTTGTCGTCCTGACTCGGGAGCCCTCGAATGAGGGGCTGGCGGCGTCGGTTTTTCTTGCGCGAGGGGAGGGAAGGGGGCACAGGTGTGCGCAATCATGATGGAGACCTCGATCAACGCCCCTGCGATCCGCGCCCGCGCTTTGGAACGCTCGTTTCGCGTGGGTTCGCGGGCTGTGCCTGTGTTGCGTGGCGTGGATTTGGATGTGGCGCGGGGCGAGGCGGTTTTTTTGTGTGGTCCGTCGGGAGCGGGCAAGACCACCCTGATGTATATCCTGGCCGGGCTTGAGGCTCCTGACCGGGGCATGGTGGAGGTGGAGGGGCAATTTCTTTACCAGGGGACGGCCCGCCGGATGGCCAAAAGGCGCAATGAGGGCATGGGTTACCTTTTCCAGCATTTCTTTCTGATGCCGGATCTGACGGCGCTCGAGAATGTCATGCTGCCGGGAATGATTGGCGGGCGCGACCGGCGCGGGGAGGCGCGCGAGCTGCTCGAGCGGGTGGGCTTGGCCGATCGCCTGAATCATGTGCCGGCGGAATTGTCCGGGGGCGAGCAGCAGCGTGTGGCCTTGGCGCGTGCCCTTGTCAACAAGCCGAGGATCCTGTTCGCCGACGAGCCGACCGGCAATCTCGACACCCGCAACGGCAGCGATGTCATGAATCTGCTGCTCGGGCTGGCCAGGGAGGAGAACACGACCCTGGTGGTGGTGACCCATGACGCCGAGGTGGCGGCGATGGGCGACCGCACGGTGCATCTGGTGGACGGAGTCATCGCCTCCGGAGGCGCGAAGTGAGTCTGCCATTTCCCGAAGTGCGTAACTTGAAAATCCGCGCTGGAATTCGGCCGCGTCCGGCCCCAGAGTATTCGCCCCTTGGCCCGCTTCGGCCCATCTCCCTCTACAAATATGAAGATCTACATTGATGGTGAATTTTTTGATGAGAGCACCGCAAAAATCTCGGTGTTCGACCACGGCCTGCTTTATGGCGACGGGGTGTTTGAGGGGATCCGCTATTACAACGGGCGGCTGTTCAAGCTCGACGAGCACATCCGCCGGTTGTTCGACTCGGCGCGCGCGATTGCGCTTGAGATTCCTATGTCGGCTGGGCAAATGGCTGAGGCCGTGCTGTTGACCGTCCGTGAGAACGGAATGCGGGACGGCTACGTCCGGCTGCTGGTCACCCGCGGGGTGGGCACGCTTGGATTGAGCCCCTTTACCTGCAGCCGCCCTTCGGTGGTGATCATCGCAGCGAAGATCGCTCTGTATCCTGAGGAGTGCTACAGCCGCGGTCTCAAGCTGATCACCTGCGCCACCCGTCGCCCGGCGCCGGCCTCGCTGTCGCCCCAGGTCAAATCCCTCAACTACCTGAACAATGTCATGGCAAAAGTCGAGGCCATCCAGGCTGGGGCGGAGGAGGGGTTGATGCTCAACGAGCAGGGGTATGTGGCCGAGTGCACCGGCGACAACATATTCATCGTAAAAGACGGCAGGATCCTCACTCCGCCGATCACCGCTGGCGCGCTCGGCGGCATCACCCGTGCGGCGATTTTCGAAATCGGTGCCTCGCTGGGCATTGAGGTGCTCGAACAGGAGATGACCCGTTATGAAATCTTCACTGCGGACGAATGTTTTCTCACCGGATCAGCCGCCGAAGTGGTGCCAGTCGTAACGTTGGATGAACGCAAGATCGGTGATTGTCGTCCCGGGCCCGTCACCCTGCGCGTGATCGAAGCCTTCCGCGAAATGACCCGCAACACGGGAACGCCCTTCTGACTCGGCATGACCCCCTCCTTCCACCATGAAATGTGACCTTTGTGACAACAAGGCGAATGTCTTCCTGACGCAGATTGTTAATGGCAAGATGCAGAAGGTCAACCTCTGTGAAGGCTGCGCCAAGGAAAAGGGCGTGACCGATCCCACCGGTTTCGCGCTGGCCGACCTGCTCTTTGGGATCGGCGAGGAGGAGACCGTGGCCGGCGCGCCGTCTGGCGACGCCTGCCCCACCTGCGGCACCACCGCAGAAGAGCTGCGCAAATCCGGCCGTGTCGGCTGCGCCAACTGTTATCAGGTGTTTTCGGAGGGGCTGGATTCCTTGCTGCGAGCGATGCACAAGGGCACGCGGCACAAGGGGCGTGTGCCGGATCACTTGGTCGAGCGGATGAGCCTCCGTGAGCGCAAGCGCCGCCTCGACGAGGAGATGGACAAGGCGGTTCGCGAGGAGCGCTTTGAAGACGCGGCGAAGCTGCGCGATGAAATCAACGCCCTGGGCGATGGCGAGGGCGAAGGCGGATCGCGCCGGGGTGCCACCAAGGTGAAGGCTGAGCAACCCGAACCGTCCGAAACAGCATGATGCGGTTTTCCACATTGTTGCGCAATCCGGCTCCTTGGATGTGCGGCACCCGCAAACTGCCGGGAATCGTCATATCCAGCCGCATACGCCTCGCCCGTAACCTCGCCGACTACCTTTTCCCCACCCGCGCCGATGCGAGCGTGCGCGAGGCCGTCCGCGAGGCGGTGCTGCCCGGAGTGCGCGGGATCCCCGGCATGGAGAAAGCCTTCGTCAAGGGAATGGAAGACCTCCCCGGTGTTGAGCGGCGGGTGCTTGTTGAGCGCCACCTTGTCAGCCGCGAGCATGCCGGAGCGGAGGCTGGCGGCGCGGTGGTGATCAACCGCCCGCAGAGCATGAGCATTATGATCAACGAAGAGGACCACCTGCGGATGCAGGCGATGCTCCCCGGATTTGATCTACGTTCCGCATTCACCCACCTCCAGGAAGCCGACCAACACCTCGAACAGCAACTGGATTTCGCATTCGACCAACGGCTGGGCTACCTTACCTCGTGTCCGAGCAATGTCGGTACGGGCATGCGTGCTTCGGTGATGCTGCACCTGCCTGGCCTGGTTCTGGCCGATCAGATGAACAAGGTGATCAACGCGATCAACAAGATCGGCCTTGCGGTGCGCGGGCTCTTCGGCGAAGGCAGCGAGGCACAGTCCAATCTTTTCCAAGTGTCCAACCAGACCACCCTGGGCGAAAGCGAAGCGGAAATCATCGACCGCCTTGAGCGCGTGGCGGGCCAAATCATTCAAAACGAGATTCAGGCCCGTGCCAAATTGCTCGCCGAACGCCCCGATTTCGTGCGCGATCAGGTCGGGCGCGCCTACGGGCTGCTCCGCCACGCCCGCATCATCGCCACCAAGGAGGCGCTCAACCACCTCTCTATGCTGCGTCTGGCCATCGACCTCGGCTGGTTGCCGCCGCAGAATGAGGGCGACGGCAATCTCGATCTCGTCATCCTCGATCTTCAGCCCGCGCACATGCAGTGGCACGCCGGGCATAAACTCTCTCCGGAGGAGCGCGACATGCGTCGCGCGCGATTGCTTCGGGAACGCTTGCATTCCCTGCCGGAACCTGATATGCAAGGGGGAGCGGAAGATGCATCCGCCGACACCCCGCCGAACGAATCCTGATTTTCCCCGACTCATGAGCAATTTCACACCACGCGCCCAACAAGTTCTGGCACTCGCCCGCAAGGAGGCGGACCGCTTCAATCACAACTACGTCGGCACCGAACACATCCTCCTCGGTCTGATCAAGCTTGGCCAGGGGGTCGCGGTGAACGTGCTCCAGCGCCTCGGCCTGGACCTCGAAACCGTGCGCCTCGAGGTGGAGAAGGAAGTGGGCACCGGACCAGAGACCAAAATGGCCGGTAACATCCCCTACACGCCGAGAGTCAAAAAAGTGCTCGCGCTGGCGGGTAAGGAGGCCAAGGCGCTGAACCACTCCTACGTCGGCACCGAGCACGTGCTGCTCGGCCTGTTGCGTGAGGGCGAAGGCGTCGCCGCCCGGGTGCTCGAGAAACTGGATGTCGACATCGAACGCACGCGCCAGGAAATCCTCCGCGAACTGGACCCCAACTTCACGGGCAGCGGCCCGATGGGCGACGAGGATGACGATGTCGGCCCGGTCGGCGACGAGGGCGACGAGCCCGCGCGTCAGGGTGGGCGCAAGCAGCCGAAAACCCCGGCCCTCAAGGCCTTTGGTCGCGACCTCACCGAACTGGCCAAGGAAGGCTCGCTTGACCCCGTGATCGGGCGTGCGCAGGAGATCGAGCGCGTGATCCAGATTCTCTGCCGCCGCACCAAAAACAACCCCGTGCTCATCGGCGAGGCAGGCGTAGGCAAAACCGCCATCGTCGAAGGGCTCGCTCAGGAAATCGCCGGGGGCAATGTACCCGAAATTCTCCGCGAGAAGCGAGTCGTCACCCTCGACCTCGCCTTGATGGTCGCAGGCACCAAATACCGCGGCCAGTTTGAAGAGCGGATCAAGGCGGTGATGGAGGAGATCCGGCGCGCTGGCAACGTGCTTCTGTTCATCGACGAACTTCACACCATCGTCGGTGCCGGTTCCGCCGAAGGCGCGATGGACGCCTCCAACATCATCAAGCCGTCCCTCAGCCGGGGCGAATTGCAGTGCATCGGTGCCACCACCCTCAACGAATACAGGAAATACATCGAGAAGGACGCCGCCCTCGAGCGCCGCTTCCAGCAAGTCAAGGTCGAGGAACCCTCGGTCGAAGACGCCATACTCATCCTCCAGGGGCTCAAGCCCAAGTACGAACTTCACCACAAGGCGCGCTTTACCGGCGACGCCATCGAAAACGCCGTGCGCTTGTCCGAGCGCTATCTTACCGGGCGTTTCCTGCCCGACAAGGCAATTGACATCATGGACGAAGCCGGGGCCAAGGCCCGCATTGGCAGCCTCACGCGCCCACCCGAGATCAAGGAGATTGAGGCGGACATCGAACGCATCAATGGCGAAAAAACCGAGGCAATACGCGCCCAGGATTTTGAGAAAGCCGCCGCCTTACGCGACAGCGAGAAGCAGGCCAAGGCCCGCCTCGAGGAAGTGCTCAAGGCATGGCGCGCCGACACCGAGGAGAAAATCGTCGATGTCGACACCGAGGAAATCATGTCTGTGGTCTCTAAGTGGACCGGCGTCCCGCTCCAGCGCATGGAGCAGAAAGAGACCAAGCGCCTGCTCGAGATGGAGGCGGAACTCAAAACCAAGGTGATCGGCCAGGATGAAGCCGTCACCGCCATCTCCAAGGCGCTGCGCCGCAGCCGCGCAGACCTCAAAGACCCGCGCCGACCCATCGGCTCGTTCATTTTCCTCGGACCCACCGGCGTCGGCAAAACCTACCTCGCCCGCAACCTCGCCGAATTTATGTTCGGCGACTCCGAAGCGCTGATCCAGATCGACATGTCCGAATACATGGAGAAATTCACCTCCAGCCGCCTCATCGGCTCGCCTCCCGGATATGTCGGCTACGAGGAAGGTGGCCAGCTCTCCGAAGCGGTCCGCCGCCGCCCTTATTCCGTAGTGCTTTTCGACGAAATTGAGAAAGCCCATCCCGACGTCATGAACCTCCTGCTCCAGATCCTGGAGGAAGGGACCATCACCGACAGCCTGGGCCGCAAGATCGACTTCCGCAACACCATCATCATCCTCACCTCGAATGTCGGGGCGGAGCTGATCAAGAAGCAGAACACCATGGGATTTGGGGCCATCGGCGAAGACGCCGCCGACGCCAACTACGATGCCATGCGGGAAAAACTCGTCGAGCAGTCGCGCAAGGTGTTCAAGCCGGAATTCCTCAACCGCCTCGACGATCTGATCGTCTTCCACATGCTCGGCAAACCCGATCTCGAGCGCATCGTCGACCTCGAAATGGCGAAAGTCCGTGACCGGGTCGCCGCCAAGGGAATCACCATCGAACTCGCTCCCGCCGCCCGCGAACGCATCATCCGCAAAGGCTACGACCCCAGCTACGGCGCGCGCCCCATGCGCCGCGCCGTCGAGCGCCTCGTCGAGGATCCCCTCGCAGAACACCTCCTGCGCGGCGACGTCACCGAGGGCGACACCGTCGATGTCGGCTTCCGGAAAGGAGCCAAGCAACTGACCTTCAAGGTCAGGGAACCCAAAGGCAACGGCTCGACCACCACATCCCAAGGCGGCGATTCCTGAGGCTGGGAGTGCGTCCCCGGATTTCTTTCCCACCGGCGAAGGTTTTCCTTGCGCGCCGCCGGGTGCCGCTTACATTACCCACCCGTCCGGACCACGGTCCGGACCACGGAATGCGCCCGTAGCTCAATTGGATAGAGCGTCTGACTACGGATCAGAAGGTTAGGGGTTCGAGTCCCTTCGGGCGTGCCAGTGCTTAACTGGCTCACCACCAATGCCTTACGAAGGGTGGGGCCGTGCCATTTTGACATCAAAACCTCCGTTAGAAGGGAGGTGGTGACAAAATGGTGACAAACATCGGATCCAGTCCAGAAAAACGCAAGGAGGCAAAGAGGGGCCCCGGCCAAGTTCTCAAAGTGCGCTTTGGCTCGGTTTCGGTGCCGATCTACCAGGAGAAAGGCAGAGGCCGCCCGCGCTACGTGGTGGCTCATCATCGGGGCATTTGCCGGGAT
>SLCJ01000229.1 GCA_007125835.1 Verrucomicrobiales bacterium
ACCATGCGGTGGTCGGAATAGACGCTGCGCACCGTGCGTGCGCCCAGCGGGGCCAGCTCAGAACCAAGCCAGATTTGATCGATGCGATGAATCGGCCAGCGATTGTGATAGGTCGCACCATACCCTCGGCCCGCTGCCGCAAACGCATCCACATGCGTCGCCGCCAGCCGCTCCAGCGAGGCATCCCCGGCCGGTGCGTTGAAATCGCCGGCGATGATCGAGGGCGCCGGTGGCAGCGAGCCCGCAATCCACTCCCGGGTTTCCAACAAAATATCCAAATGGTGCCGCCGCTGCCGACGGTTCGACGTGTGCGCCTGCCAGCAGGCGGGCGACCAGACGCTCACACAGCGCTCCGCAGAGAGCAGATGCACGTTGAGCAAATCCAACGGCCTCCCATCGGGCAGCGTCAAACGCGCAAAGATCGCCCTCGGCTGCCCGCCTCCGAATGCCTCGGGGTCGAACTGCATCTGAAACCAATCCAGAGAACGCCCCCGCGCCACAATCCCGCACCAGTGCCGAAACGCGGAGACCGACTCATCCCCGAACAGCTCGCGGCCCAGGCGGTTGAGTTCCGAGGGAAAGGGCGACTCCTGGAACAACACAATGTCCGGATGCCACCGCAACACTTCATCCGCCGCCTCGCGCTGGAAATGGTCGGTGTTGAAACTGATCACGCGCAGCCGCAGGGACTCGGTTCCCACAACCCCCTCACGCGGCTCCGGCGCCGGAGCCGCGTAAAGCCAGCCGGTGGCCGCCCGACGCTCGTTCTCCCCGGAAAGCAGTGTCACCCCCCATAATACACAAAGCACAAGGGCCGCCGGACTGCGCCGGAACCACGAGGCAGCCACCGCACACACGACGCCCGCAGCCGCCCACGCCCAACGCGGCACAAGCGCCAGCATCGCCAGGCGGTCCGGGCCGAGCCCATAGACCAACACGAACAGCGCGTGCAAGGCGAGCGAGAGCCCGATCAGGCCGATCGCGGCGAATATGGGAAATCGTTGGGCCATGTGAGAAGCCCCTCAGGCGCGCGCTCGTGCCATCACATTCCGAGGCCCGGCGGCATTCCCATTCCACCGGTGATCTTGCCCATTTCCTCCGCCATGATCCTTCGCCCCTCCTCAATCGCCTGCCGCACGCCCGATAGCACCAGATCCTCCAACATCTCCGGATCCTCAGGATCAATCACGGCCGAGTCGATCTTGATCGACAGCACGTCGCCAGCGGCGGTCGCCGTCACGGAAACCTTGCCGCCCCCCACAGAGGAAGTGACCTCACGCTTGCTGAGTTCCTCCTGCGCCGCCTGCATCTTCGTCTGCATTTGCTGCGCCTGCTTGAGCATTTTGTTGATATTCATTTGTTTTTCGAGTTAGTCAGGTTGGTCTGGTTCTTGTCTGTTCATTTTGTCTCCGTCTGAAGCTTGGCCTCGAAAAGTTCGAGCGCCTTCTGAATCAGCGGATCGTTGTAAAAATCCTCCTCCGGCTCCTTTGCGTCTGGCCCGTTCGTGGGCTCCGGCACTTCGCCACTCTCCCCCTCCCCGCCGACGGGATCGCCGGAGGGTGCGCCTCCGTCGGGAGTGTCGGCCTCCACTTGCTCCTCGACCGCAGGAACCTCCGGCTCGGGCACCTCATCGCTCAACTCAATACGAAACCCTATGGCACGGCCTCCCGCCTTCTCCAGGCAGGCACGGAAATCACCAAGATGCTCGCCGAGAAATTCCATTTCCCACGACCGGCTCACCGGCAAACCCACACGCAGGATGTCATTTTCAAAATTGAGAACCCTCCCCATGGAAGCCATCTCTGCTGCCATCGGACTGTATTTCGCCGAAAAAACAGAGAGCGTCTCCCGCCACAGCGCCTCGGGATCATTGGCCACCGCATCCCGGACATCCGGCGAAGCAGCGGAAGTCCCGGCATCACCCCCACGATCGCGTTGCTCTGGGCCGCCAGCAACCGGAGCGCCTTCCGCCGACCCGCCATCATTCTTCGCGCCAACATCCGCCCCGTCAGCCCCATCGCCCTCTTCGCCTACCAGCAGACCCAGCCCGGGCAGCGCCTCATCGGCCGCGCCGCCGGAAACAAGATCCGCCTCGGGAACACCACCATCAGTTTCTGCAGATTCCTCGGACTTAGACTTATCTTCTGCCTCGGATGCGACAGGCGGCGCGGCAGTCACAGAATTGCCAACCGGATCGGGCTCAACCGCCGATTTCAAATCCGCAGGCGGCGGCGATGCAGGTGCGGCGGCCACCGCCACAGGAGCAGGCGCTGGGGGGGCTGCCGGTCGCACGGGCAGTTCCGGTGCCTCCGCGCCCTCGGAGGCCTGTTGCAAAAAGTGGATCACATCGCTCAGACTCACCTCACCCAAAATCTGCACCGCCTTGATCACCGCCATCTCCAAATGCAGCTTCTTGTTCGGCGACCACCGCATCCGTGTCAGCACCTCCGAAAAATGGTCGATCACCTCAAGCAGCTTTTCATGCGGCACAAGACCGCCCGCCGCCGAAAGCAACCGATGCATTTCCGGCGTGAGGTCCGCCAGCGGCTTGCCCGGATCAATTTCATGGATCAGCAGATTGCGCAGAAAACCCACAAACTCGGCAAGAAGATTCTGCATGTCGCGCCCGCCTTCGTGCTGGCGATGGACCAGATCAATCGCCTCCGAAGTCCGCCGCGACAGCACCAAGGTCGCAAAATCCGCCAAAGTCTGCACCGTGGTAAAACCAAAAATTTCCTGCACGTCCGACTCGGCAATCTCCTCGCCGCAAAACGCCACCAACTGATCCAGCATCGACTGCGCGTCGCGCATGCCCCCATCCGCCCCTCGCGCGATCGCCTGCGCCGCCCCTTCGGAAAGCGCGATATTCTCCAGCCGCGCAATATGCAGCAGATGCGAGGCGATCGTCGCCGCCGGAATCGGCCGCAAATCAAACCGCTGGCACCGACTCAGGATGGTCGGCAACACTTTCTGCACCTCGGTGGTGGCGAAAATAAACTTCACATGCGGCGGCGGCTCCTCCAGCGTCTTCAGCAAGGCATTGAACGCCGACGCCGAAAGCATGTGCACCTCGTCGATGTAGTAGATCTTGTAGCGACAACGAGCCGGCGAATACTGCACCGAATCGCGCAACGCCCGCACCTGCTCCACGCCGTTGTTCGAGGCACCGTCAATCTCCAGCACGTCGATCGAATTGCCATTGGCAATCTCCACGCAAATCTCCTCTTCCGGGTCGAAATCCGGACTCGGCCCGTTCCCGCAGTTCAGCGCCTTGGCCAGGATGCGTGCGGTAGACGTCTTGCCGGTACCGCGCGGCCCCACAAAGAGATAGGCCTGGGCAATACGCTCCAGCTTGATCGCGTTGCGCAGAGTGCGCACCACATGATCCTGCCCAAGCACATCATCAAAGGTCTTGGGACGGTATTTACGGGCAAAAACCTGATACGAGGCTGACACGCGCGCACTGTAGCCCGCCCCACGCCAAGGGGAAGGGAAAATTTCCCCAAATCCCCCAAACCCACCGCAACCAAAAAAATTTTAGGGTCATGCCCTGTCATCCGTGCAACAAAAAACGGATTTGGGGTCAGGTCTTAAGGCTGGTTTTGTGGATTCAGACTTGACGCGTGCCACGGGCCGACTTGAATCGTATCTTTGCCGTGCCTGAAAAACCCAACACTCCGGAAACCCACGACAATTCATCGCCACAGTCCGCACTCGATGTGCTTCCCACGCCTCGCGATGGGCGTTTGCCCGCGCTGCGCGGCAATTTCCTGCCCTACCCCACTTCGACGCAGGGGCCGGCGATTGTCCCCAATGACCTGAGCGGCTTCCGAAGCCGGGGCCTTTCGCAGACGGAGAAGCGCCTGCGTCAGGAACTTGTCGAGCTCCACGAGCAATATTCACGTGCCGTCGACCGCTTTAATTGGAACCAACTCGTCTACCACGCCGAGTTCCGCTTCGAACCGGTGATTGGTCAGGTGTATCACCTTTACCGCGACGCAAAAGGGAAATACCTGCTGTCGATGGTCGAACCGGGACAGTGGCAATACGACCACGTGGGCAGTTTCCGCCTCAATCTCGACCGTGCCTGGGAAGTTGTGGAGATCGCCCCGGAAGTCAACGTCCGGGAGCTTTTCGTGCACACCCCCACCCCGCAGACCAGGACCTGAACCCGCCGCTGGAGGTTACCGGTTACCCCTTCGCGCCAAGCCCGTCGCAGGTTTTCAGGCCACGACGGCCGCAACACTGCTTGAATTTGAGCCCGATCCCCTCAGGGCATGCGTCATTGCGGCCCAGTTTCACCCCCTCCGGCGCGGGGCCGGAAGGCGGCTTGACCGTCTGCTCACCCTTGGTTTTCGCCTTCGGGGTGGCGGCTTCGGCCTTGATCTTGGCAGCCGTATCTGGAAACACGTTTGCCATCAATTCCTTGGCCGTAGCCGGATCAATATCCAGTGCCCGAATCAGATCATCCACGCTGCTGGCGTCTGAGATCTTGAGCACCCGCGGCTTGGCCCGTTTGCCGGGCGGACGCCCGCGCTTCACAGGGCTCTCATCGGGAAAAGCCGCTCCGCCCACCTCATAGCGCCAGTTCAAGGGTACCGGAAGATTCTCGGTGGTTACGATTTCCTCTAGATCGCCAATGGTGATCATTCGACCTAAATTCTGCCGATACCACGTTTTCGCCAACTTGGTTGACCACACTTTCTCACCGGCAAACCCAGCCTCCTCTGGAGTCCCCCGAAGCGTCTCAACAAGCTTCGCCCTCTCTTGTTCGTCGGGCGGTCCCTTGGCATAGGGCACACCCACACCCGCCCTGACACGGATCTTGTCGGGATCGAGCAGCCCTTTGCGATATTTCTGCAGGATCAGGGCGGCGTAGGCGCGCGAAACACCCACCTCCTCACTGATCGCTTCGCTTTTCAGCCCCTGCTTGTTCAGTTCGATGATTCTTTTCTTCAGTTCCTGCGACTCCGCACGCGTGCGGAAGATCGACCTTCCCTTCTTCTTGGCTTTTTTCGGTGCTTTCACGGCTTTTGGACAGACTTTAGGTTCAAACAACAGGTCCACCCAGTGGAGGAAGGACGGCAACTCCATTCCTTGGTCCAGACCTGATTTTCTGCCTATCAATGAACAGGTAGTATGCCCCGCGTCAAGCTGCAAAGTGGATCGCCCAACGCCCCACCCCGGGAAAATCCACCGCCATCGAAGGCGGAAACGACTCTCCCCACTCTTTTCGCGAACAAAATGGTTCAATCCCTTTGAAATTTGTCATCTAGGCAAAGGGAGGAAAACAGAGTAAACTTGCGACCAAGAAATCTGCGGAGGCGTTGGTTAACCGGGTTGTCGTCATTCAACCCTTAGCTCCTTCGTTTGACCCAACTGAGCGCATGCGCGGCTTATTGCCATTGCTACTTGCCCTGATTCTCCCGGTCGGCGCCCTCTGGACCGCGCTGCGCGACGATCCGGAACGCGCCCGGTCCGCGCATCCGCCCATTGGCGTGGAATGCAGCTCCTCCCGGCTCCCGGCCGAAAAATCGATGGACCCGGCGCAAGGGCTCTACGGAGTCGGCTGGGGTCGGCCCATTGCGCCCGCGAAGGGTGAAACTGTCGAACCACAGGCGCTGTTCCATTTCGCTCAATGGGCGGATGAATGGTTGGTCGCCGCCCCAGAGATCAGGCCTGCGCTCCTCGCCGCCGGAAAAGATCTAGCCCGCCAGCGGCGCGACGCGCTCCGCGAAATGATCGCCGAAGACCCTGAGGCTGCTCTTGCAGCCGCCGTGCCCTTGCGCGTGGTTCGCACGCTGCCAAAGGAAATCCTCCCTTTTCTCGAACGGCGTGTCGCTGGCGAGGGAGACTTGTGGCGCATCGCCTCGCTTCCGCAAACCGAGGGTGCCCCACTCGATGCGCCGTCGGAAGCGCATTTCGCCCGCGTGGGTGGCCAAACATTCCGCGCTTATCTCTACGGGCGGCGGAACTACCAAAATTCCCTAAACAACACCCCACTTCATGGCATCGCCATCGATAACCTGCTGGCCGTCCACGAAAACCCGGTCCGCCTGACCGAGGACGGCGAGCTTGCGGACGCGCATTCCGTCGAAACCCTGACTCATTCCCTGCACGACACACCCGCCCCTCGCCCTCCCGTGGTTCAGATCGGTTCCCGCTTCGTGCGCTTGTGCTGTGCCACTCACTTGAACGAGATCGCCGATTTTCTCGTCGCCGCCGAAGGAGGACTCGGTCCGGGCGGCAGCGGAACCTCCACCGGCCTTGCCTGGACCACCGGCCCGAAATCCTTGCTCGCCATCCGCGTCGATTTCCCCGACCTCCCCGGCACACCCGTGCTGGCAACGACCGGCACAGAAGTCACGCCCACGACCTCCGAAAATCTCATTTCCCAGCACGTGGCACCTTGGTTTGAAGAGGTGTCTTACGGCAAAACCACAATCGTTCACAGCCAGGCCGACGTCACACCTGTTTTCCGGATGCCGAAAAACGCCAGCTACTATGCCGTCGGCGATTCCTCACCGCAGGGAATCTATGGCTTCGCCATCGAACTCTCCGATCAAGCAATAGCCGCCGCAGGCAACGCCGGCTTCAATCCCGCAAACTACGACCGCATCGCCATCGTGTTCTCCGACCTGAGCGACATCCCCGGCTCGCGGATGTTCTGGTCGGGCTTAGGTCTCGTGGGCGGTGAGATCTCGTGGTTCAACGGATACTACCTCAGCGGCACCGTGATTCACGAGATGGGCCATGGTTTTGGTCTTCCGCACGCCAATTTCTGGAGCCCGCCCACAGGAAGCTCAAACCCTGTCGATCCAAACGGCCAGTCGGTAGAATACGAGGATGTATTTGACCGCATGGGCATCCCCACCGCCCAACCCATCGGCACCCTTGCCCACTTCAATCCACACTTCCTCCACCGACTCGGCTGGCTGCCGGAAAACACCCTTTTCGACCTTCAGGAAACCGGGCCCGCCTCTCAAACGGTGCGCATCCACCGCTACGACCACCCCCAGGCAAATGTCGCCGGTAACCTCGCCCTGCGTATCCCTCGGGACGCCGAGGCCGACTACTGGGTCTCGCTCCGGGGAAACTATCCCACACCAGTGGATCAAAGCGCCTACGTGATCTGGGGCTACAACGACAACCGCCAATCCAACCTCCTGAGGCTCAACCCGGCGGCCACCGACAACAACGAGGCTCCGCTGCCGCTTGGCGAAACATTCCAGGATGCCGACGCCGGGATTGCCCTCAGTGTGGTAGGGGCCGGCGGCACATCCTCAAACCAATGGATCGATGTCCAGGTCGTGCAAACCGCGCGCATCGAACTGGTTTCACGCATCGTCGAAACTCCGGACAACGCAGGCACCGTCGAGGTCACCGCCCGCAGAACAGGCTACACCGGCCCAGCCGTCTCCGTCTCTTATGCCACCGCAAACGGGCCTGCCACCCCCTCTCCGGGAGTCGGCACGGCGCTTGCAGGCACCCACTACCAACCTGTCTCCGGCACCCTGACCTGGGCAGCCGACGACTCCGATCCGATCACCCTATCCATCCCCATCCTCAGTGGCTCTCCCACACAGACCCTCGCCTTCCATGTCACCATCTCCGACCCCACGGGAGACGCGGTAATCACCCCCGGAACACATACCACGGAGACGCGCATCGTCCGCCCCGGTTCGCCGCAGGGCGATTTCAGTCACCCGGAGTTCAATGGTGTTGCCGCACTCACCCTCGAATTGCTCGATGGCACCATTCTCGCCACAGGATCCTTCACGGAAATCGGATATCCGGTCCCCGTGGCGCAACGCGGCCTGACACGCCTGAATCCCGACGGCTCGCCCACACCGGGCTTCTTCGACTTCACTCCCAACGGTCCCGGCCCGGCAAGCGACCCGTGGCAGCAGATCCAGACTCTCGCGCAACAGCCCGACGGCAACCTCCTCGTGGGTGGTTCTTTCACCACTTTCAATGGCAGCTCCTCCGCCAGCCGTATCGCTCGTCTGCTGCCCAACGGCGCACTCGATCCTTCCTTCGACACCGGCACCGGACCAAACAACACCGTGAACTCTATCGCCGTCCAGGCCGACGGCCGCATCCTCGTGGGCGGAAGCTTCACCTCCTTCAATGGCCAGCCCGCAAACCGACTCGTCCGATTGCTTCCTAACGGCGAAGTCGACCCAGGATTCACATCCTCTGCCCTGGGCACGCTCACGAGTAACGAGGTCTACTCCCTAGCCTTTGCCCACGACGGTGAATTGCTGATTGGCGGCTTCTTTAACCTCTCAACCACCAGCCTGCGGCGCGGCATCACGCGCATCGACCGCTTGGGAAATCCATCCAGCCAATTCAGCGGCCTGACCTCTGGAGTAGACGGTGGGTCTGTTTTCGACATCCACCCACTCGCCGACGGGCGGACGCTTATAAGCGGTGCTTTCAACGAATACAACAGCACTGCCCGGAAAAATGCCGCTCGCATCCTTGCGAATGGCGCTTTGGATACTTCTTTCGGCAATCCCTCTATCTCATGTAATGTCCAAGGATCAGCCAGTGATCCCCTAGGGCGCCTCATTGTCTCTGGCTTCTCTGGCCCCAGCAATAATACAACAGGACACCTGATCCGATTGCTCGCAAACGGCTCGCCAGATCCGTCCTTCACTCCACCCGGCTCTCTTCAAGTTGCCTACGATGTAACCTCCACCGCCGATGGCGGCCTTCTCGCCTCCTTCATTCCCGACCCGTTCATGCTCGAACCCAACAACGCCCTGCGCAAACTTCACACCGCCACCGCCGGGCCGGGCTTCATTGCCTTCGCCGATCCTGTGCCCGCCGCCTTCGAGGGCCAGACACTGGCCGTGCGCGTGGGTCGCTATGGCGGATCAAACGGAGCCGTCGCCATGCGTGTTGCCCTCGCACACACCGGCAATTCCGCCCAGCAAGGGATCGATTTCATCTTCGAAGACACCATTCTCCACTGGACCGATGGCGATGCCTCAGAGAAAACCGTACCCATCCATCTCCCACCCGGCACCGAAGGCGGCACGCGCACCTTCCTGCTCCAACTCGGAGAGGGCGTCGGCACGCGCGCCGGCATGCCGGCCGTGGCCACCGCCACCATCAACCAGCCCACTCACCGGCAGGCCTGGCGGATCGCCAACTTCGGCTCCCCGCTCAATGCCGGCCCCTACGCCGACCACGCCGACTTCGACGGCGACGGCATCGCCAACCTTGTCGAATACGCCCTCGGGCTGAATCCAACCGACGGCCGCTCCCCCGTCGAAGGGGCGTTCATCCTGCCCCGGGTCACGCAAACCGCAAACGGCCCGGAAAACGGTTCCGGCGTAACTTTCTCGCTTGCCACCCCCTCGCCGCCTCCACCCGGTGTGTCCTACCGAATCGAAACCTCCACCTCCCTGCTCGGCGGATCCTGGCAGACCGTAGCCACCCGCACCCACGGCGGATCGTGGACCCTCGTCAATGACGACTTCACTCTTGCCACCGAAATGGAGCCGGACGGCTCAATGCGCCTCCGCATCGGCTTCCCTCCGGAGAGCGGAACCATGTTCGCACGCCTCCGTCTCGACCCCGCCGAGCCGTAATCAACCGCTGCC
>SLCJ01000158.1 GCA_007125835.1 Verrucomicrobiales bacterium
GCACTCTCCATCGGTACGGTGCGTCCGTTGGAGCGCAGGATCATAAATCCGTGACTCAGATACTGCTGCCCCTGTGTGGCATCGAGTCCGGAGGCCGTGGGTTCGCCAGTGCCTACCAACATCACCGGGTTGCCTGCGGCGGCACCACCACCAAGGATGGGCTGCCCCTGCGGATTGAAGACGAGGCCAATCCAACGCGACGCGTCGTTGAATGAAACCAGCGGCGAGGCCGGAGGGAAAGGCGAGAATGAGGAGCCGTCGGGGTCGAAGGTCTCACTGTGCGAATGCTGCAAGTAGTAGTAGGCACCACTGTCCAGGCGCAGCGGATTGCCCACCGCCTGCCACGTATCGCCGGTCCCGTCGTCGTTAGTGTCCGCACGCTCGACCAAAACCACCAGTCGAAGATGCGAATCCCGCAACGTCGCCGAGCCCTCCGCATCCAAGTGATTGGCCACCAACACCGCCGTTTCCACGCCACGCGACTGCGCGCGGGTTTGCGCCGCATCCACCATCATCTGCAAATCGCGCGACGCCGTACGCACGGTGGTCGACACATCCGTGCCGCCGATCATCGAGCCAGCCACGGCCAGCAGGATGGCCATTATGGCCACCACCACCAGGATTTCAACCAAGGTAAAGCCCCGGTCGCGGCCCCGGCGGCGGACATCAATTTGCGGAGTGGTTTGCATGGCTTGTAAAATTGAGCGGTTTCGGCGAAAAACAAGTGTCGAATCAATCTTGCGACCACCTCCGGCACATTGTTTTCTGATTCACATTGTATATACCACAAATTCCTGCGGCTTGTAAAGCATGAATTTCGGCAATCTTGATTTTTTTCACGAGGCGCGAAAATTTTCACAATTTTGGTTGGCACTGCGGGCAAAATGTGTCTACACTGGGACTTATGACCAAGACAATTCTCACCGCAGCTTTGGCGCTGGGCCTTTCCGGCCTCGCGTTCGCCGACATCCAGAACCCTCCCATGGATCGCCAGACTCCGGTGACCAAGCTGGGGCGCGGTCTGGGTAACATCGCATTCGGCGTGACCGAAATTCCTTCGAGCATCGCCCGCGAGCAGCGCGCCAACGGCACAAACGCAGCATGGAGCACTGGTCTCGCCAATGGCGCATGGCGCACCGTCAAGCGTGTTGGCTACGGGGCTTTTGAAGTCGTGACCTTCCCCGTGCCCACTTACAAAGGGACCTACCGCCAGCCCTACACCCGCGGCGAGCTTTACCCCACTTCCGGATTGACCGAGCATTCGCCGGAAATGGGATTCCGCACCGGAACCACCTACTCCCGCCAACACCGCGACTGATTTGACCAGCTTCGGTCGGAACGCCCGCCCAGACGGCGGGCGTTTTTTTTCCACCCTGCCGAATCGAACCGGACCCCACAAACCCAATCGCGCGCAGCGACAACAGCCGCCGCCACTCCAACCAACCTGCGGCTCCGACCGCCGAAATCCCATGAAAACCATATACGCACTTCTTGCCGCCGGCGCGATCGCCGGGGCCGCCACTCTCGAGCCCGGTGCCGAGGTCACCCCTGATGCCATCGCCGCCGCCACCTTCCTCCAAGGCGAAGCCATCACCGAATGGGAGGAGGATAAGTTATACCTGCTCGAATGCTGGGCTTCCTGGTGCGGCCCCTGTGTGGCGCTCATCCCCAAAATCAATGATTGGCACGCAAAATACTACGACCAAGGGCTCCGCGTCATCGGCATGAACGTGTGGGAAGACGATCAGGAATCGGTCAAGGCCTTCATTACCGAGAAAGGTGATGGAATGGCATTCCCCACCGCCTTCGTAGGCCGTGGGGGGACGTTTGAAGAGGCATGGCTGGAGCCCGCCGGTGTGATGGGAATCCCGCACGCTTTCTTTGTGCGCAATGGCAAACTGCTTTTCAGCGGGCATCCGGCAACGGTCTCCGAGGCCCAACTCGAAGGAATGCTTGCGGGCGGCGAAGAACTGGAATCCGCAGTCGAGGGCCTCAATGCCGCCCAGGCCGCCCAAGCCGCCCAAATGGCGGAAAGGCAGCAGGAAATGGAGGCCCAAATGGAACGCCTCGGGCCCTTCATCCAGCAACTCGAGACCTTGATGGAGAACGAGGATCACGACGGTGCGCTGGCCCTCACCCGCACGACACTCGCAGAGAACGAGAATCTCACCGCCGACGATAAAGCGCAGCTGCAATTCGTGACGGTCATGATCCAAGCGGAGCGAGGCGATTTCGACGCCTCTTTCGAAGCCCTGGATCAACTGATCGCCGACCACCCCGATTCGGATATGGCTCAACAGCAGGCCCTGATCCGCCAGTTTATCGAGGAGATGAAAGCAGAGCAGGGCGACGGCGAAGACGCCACCACGGACGAAACGCCCTAACGCGAATTATTTCCTACTGAAAGAGGCGGGCGAGCTGCCCGCCTCCCGCCAACCACCCCGCCCCACCGGGCCGGGTGGTTTTTTTCACCTCCATGCCCGGACCACCAGACCATGGCATGCGGCATTTCCGCGCGAAAAATCGGAAGAAAAGCGGCATGATCGCGCTTGCCTCAAGCAAATTCCGGGCTATCCCTACGCCATGAAATACGCCGAGCTGAACAACCTTTACCAGCTTCCCTTTTTCGATCTGCTCCAGAAAGCGCGCCAGGTCCACGAGCAACACTGGCCGAAACGCGAAATCCAGCTCTGCACCCTGCTGTCGATCAAAACAGGCGGCTGCTCTGAGGACTGCTCCTACTGCGCCCAGTCGGCACGTTACAAAACAGAGGTGGAAAGGGAATCGCTGATGGGCCGTGAGGCCGTGCTGGTCCGCGCCCGCATGGCTAAGGAAAACGGCTCGACCCGGTTCTGCATGGGCGCGGCCTGGAAAGGGGTGCGCGGTGGCACCGAGAAATTCGAGCGCGTCCTCGAAATTGTCCGCGATGTCGCCGCGCTCGACATGGAAGTTTGCGTCACTCTCGGGGAGCTGGGTGCCAATGAGGCGGCGGCACTCCGCGAGGCGGGGGTCACCGCCTACAACCACAACATCGACACCTCTCCGGAACACTACCCCAACATCGTCACCAGCCACACCTTCGAAGACCGCTTGCGCACCATCCGGCACGCCCAGGACGCCGGCATGTCCGTCTGCTGCGGCGGTATTCTCGGACTCGGCGAATCCCTCCAAGACCGCCTGCGCATGCTCGAAGTGCTCGCCAGCTTCAACCCGCCGCCCGAATCCGTGCCGATCAACGCTCTGATGCCCATGAAGGGCACTCCCCTCGCAGACAACCCGCCGGTGGACATCTTCGACCTCGCGCGCATGATCGCACTGTCCCGCATCGCCATCCCGAAAGCAAAGGTCCGCCTTTCCGCCGGCCGCACCCACCTCTCCCGCGAAGGCCAGGCCCTGTGCTTCTTCGCCGGTGCCAACTCCATCTTCTACGGCGAGAAACTACTCACCGCCGACAACCCGCAATGCCGACAGGACCTCGAACTCATCCGCAGCCTCGGCCTCTCCCCCCAAGCCCCCGACCCCTCTCTGATGCCGCCTCCCATGGATAGCTCTCGCCAGTCCTCCCCGGCACCCGATGTGGCCTGTGGGCACGGTCACGCCTGTAAGACCTCACGCGCCGAAACCGCCCTGACCTGATCTCCCTCTCCTCTCTGGCCAGCTCCCCACGCCTGTTTGATTTCGGTTTGCCGCCGAAAAAGCATCACTTTATTCTTTACGAATCGCCGAATTTCCGAGATAATGGCGGTGTAGCGATTTGTGGCAGGAGAAAGGTTCTCACACCCCTTCCCCCTTCCCTCGACTTTATCTCGACTTTCCGTGCTCGTGTTCTCTTTTCGATCAGCTTTGCCAGCCTTGCTTGTGTGCCTGCTGTTGTGCCTTCCCGGTCTTGCTTTTTCCGGTGACGCAGGCGCCGCTCCGGCCACCGCCGAGACTACGTTCAAGGTGTTTAGCATCCCCGAACCGGAAATTTTCGCGATCATAGCCTGGTCCGCCATTGTCATCCTCTTCCGTGGACGCATCCGCAGGAATCGCTGAAAAGAAGCCACCGATGTTGCCGTCCGTTTGGGTCTGGTTCAAAGCACAAGGAAAGGAAGCCGCTTGACAAAGGGCTTGGAAAGGGTCTTCCTATGCTCCGTTGAAGATCAGATCTCCATTTTCAGCCGCAGGCTCCGGCGCGATCATCGCCGCGCTGCTGGTTTTGCTTCTCACTCTTGCCAATGTCTCATTCGCCGCGTGCATTTGCGGCGATGTGGAGTCCCTGTCCTGCTGTCATGAATCCGGAAATCCATGCGCCGAAAAGGAATGCTTTCTGATCTCGTCCCTCGATCTCGGGCCCTTTGTCAGCGACGACGAGTCGTCCGATTCCGCGACCTGTCACGCCGTTTCCACACTGCCGACGGCTGGCATTGATCCACGACGGGCTGGACACCCCTTCGTGTCGCCCGCCACCGCCACCCCGCTGCCTCGGGGCGTCGGCCATTGGTTTGCGAGAGTTCAGGTCTGGCGGATTTGAGAACCGCCAAGGGACGATGATGCAGTCCGTGCGGGATCGACAAGGTTCCGCACCCCGGCACACCCGGTCTGCTCATCTCCAGCAATCTTTTCCCGCCCGGCGGCAATTTGCCCTCGCGGCATGTCCGTGCTGTCCACCTGCCGCCCGTGTGTGCCCCCCACCCCCTTTCGCCACCCGCTCCCATGTCATCCGGCGATCTTTTTTCCAAACCCGATTCCCAACCCGACCCGGAAAGCCTTGCCGCAATGCCGACTCCTCGACGCAGGCACCCCCCCCTGTGGCTGATCCCCATCGGATTGGCCGTCGCCCTCGCGCTGCTCTTTCTCCACAGTGCCGAAAGCACCGGAGCCATCGGCGCGATGAAACTGCCCGCAACCCGGACCATCGCATGGCGCGCAGGCGACACCCAGCCAGCGCCTCATGGGCCAACCGCCGACTCGAATCCTCAAAACAGCCAGCCCGATGCCATCGACCCGGCATCTCTGCCGGTGCGGTTCCAAGCCACCGGATGGGTGGAGCCGGATCCCTGGGAAATTCGAGTAACCGCCCTCGCCGCCGGCGTGATCGACGAAGTGTATTTCGATCAGGGCGATGCCGTCCAGGCGGGCCAACCGATGGCCCGCTTCATCTCCGAAGACGCCGACCTCGCACTCCAAGCCGCCGAGGCGGCGCTCAAAGGAGCCGAGGCCGCCCTCCAAGCTGCCGAAGCCGACCTCCGCGCCACCCGGTATGCCGCCACCGAAAACTTCGCCGCCGCCGCAGCAGTCCGGGCCGACCATCAAGTCGCCTTGGACGCCGCCGCACGGCTCAGGGCAAGCGGTAGCGGCGCGGTGCCCGAAGGCGACAGGGAACAGGCCCGCCTGCGCGCCGAGGCTGCCGCCGCGCGCGCCAAAGCGGCGGAGGCAGCCAGCCAGACTGCCAATGCGCGACACGACGAGGCCTCCGCCCGGCACAAAAGCGCTAAAGCCGCCCGCGAAGGCGCCCGCACTGATGTCGCAGCGGCGACTCTGCGCGTCGAACGAATGACCGTCCACGCGCCGTTTTCCGGCACCGTGATGCGCCGCACCACCGCGCCCGGGCGCAAACACAGCTTGGAGCGCGATGACCCGGAATCCGCCACCATCGCCATGCTCTACGACCCATCTTCCCTGCGTGCCCGCGTCGATGTGCCGCTCAACCACATCGCTTCGGTGCGCATCGGCCAGCCGACCCGGATCTCCAGCGAAGTCGACCCCGACCACACCTGGACGGGCGAAGTGATCCGCCTCGCCGGGGAGGCCGATATCCAGCGAAACACCATCGAGGTGCAAGTGCGCATCCACGACCCCGGCCCGCTGCTGCGCCCCGAAACACTCTGCCGCGTACGCTTCCTCGATGCGCCCCCGCAGACTCGGGAAAATCAACCCAACAGCAACGGCACCCCGGAGGACCACGCACCCTCCCGCCGCTCCGGCACCCTGGTCCTGGTCCCCGAACAGGCGCTGGCCGGACCGGACCGCAAACACCTGTGGATCATCAACCACAACCACAGGCTGGAATACCGCGCTGTAGTGAGCGCTCCGGGGCCGGACGGACACGCCGCCATCACCGATGGCGTGGGAGCAGGCGAGTGGGTCGTCCTGCCCCCACACGACGAATGCCGCGAGGGCCGCCGCGCCACTCCCATACCCACATCCACCGCGACCACCACCCCCTGACCTCCCATGAACGCATCCATCCAATGTGAAAATCTTTCCAAAAGCTATCAGAAAGGCGGGCAAACGATCACCCCACTGGAAGCTCTCAACCTGCATGTCGCAGCCGGCGAATTCCTCGCCTTGATGGGGCCCTCAGGCTCCGGCAAGACCACCCTTCTCAACTTGATCGCCGCCCTCGACCACCCGTCCTCCGGCAGCATCCGCGTCGGTGAACACGACATCGGCTCGTTCTCGCGCGCCGAGGCCGCCGCCTGGCGGGCGCGCTCCGTTGGCATCATTTTCCAGTTATACCACCTGGTCCCGGTACTCAGCGCTTGGGAAAATGTGGAGCTGCCGCTGCTCGCCGGCTCCCGCCCCCGCCACGAACGCCGCAAGCGCGTCGATTCCGCCCTGCGCCTCGTCGGCTTGACCGACCGCGCCCACCACCGCCCCACCGAAATGTCCGGCGGGCAGGAGCAGCGCGTCGCCATCGCCCGCGCCATCGTCGCCGACCCCGCCCTCATCGTCGCCGACGAACCCACCGGCGATCTCGACCGCGAATCGGCCGACTCCATTCTCGACCTCCTCGCCTCGGTATCCGCCGAATTCGGCAAAACCGTGGTGATGGTCACCCACGACGCGCGTGCCGCCGCGCGCGCCGACCGCACGCTCCACCTCGAGAAAGGCCGTCTCGTCGAGGCCACCGACAAAGCATGACCACGATCCGCAATCTGTCCCACCTCCCCCGGCTGGCCTGGCGGCAGCTGGCACGCCACCGCTGGCGCTCGGCCCTCACCCTGCTGGGTATTGCCTCTGGTGTTTTCCTGCTCGCCACCGTCGAATCGGCACGCCAATCTCTGGCCCGCGCAACCGCCGCCGCCGCCGCCGATTCCACGCTGGTGGTCTATCAGGCCCAACGCTTCTGCCCCTCGACCTCGCGCCTGCCCGAACACTACCTCGGTCCCATCTCGCGCCTGCCCGGCGTGCGCGATGTCACTCCCGTGCTCATCGTTGTCAATCACTGCGGTGCCAGCCTCGATGTCGTCGCCTTCCGCGGCGTCGACGCCGACGCATGGCGCACCTACCTCGGCACACAAGCCACAATCGAAGGTGGGTCTTTCGACGAATGGCTCACCCAGAGCGATGGCGCGCTGGTCGGGGCTCATCTCGCGCGAAGCCGCGGCCTCAAGCCCGGCGACCGCTTTGAGGCCGCCGGGGTAATCGTCACCGTCAGCGGCATACTCGACTCGCCGAACTCTCAGGACAACAGTGTCGCCTACACCCACCTGCCCTTTCTCCAGCAGGCTTCCGGCACCGGTCTTGGCACCGTCACCCAGTTCAACGTGCGGGCCGACCCGGAAACCGCCACCCCCACCGAAGTCGCCCGTGAAATCGACGCGCTGTTTTCCTCCGACCAGATTCGCACAAACACAAGCGCCGAAGCCGCTTTTTTCGCAGACACCGCAGCCGACATGATCGAGCTGGTCGGCTTCACGCGTTGGCTCGCCCTCGCCGCCGTGGTCGCCGTGGCCGGGCTGATCGCCAACACCATGCTGCTGGTGGTGCGCGGCCGCCTTCGAGAATCGGCACTGCTCCATACCCTCGGCTTCTCCGGCGGCCAAATTGGCGGCATCGTCCTATTCGAAGGATTGCTGCTCGGCGTGCTGGGCGGGCTTCTCGGCATCGCCGCCGCCGCCGTCCTCCTCGCCTGGCAGGCACCCACATTCGGCAGCGAAGGCGTCGTCATGGCCGTCGCCCTCGCACCGGGCGACATCCTGCGCGTGCTCGCCGCCGCCACCGCACTCGCCATCGCCGCCTCGCTCTACCCCGCGCTGCTCGCCTCGCGCCGCTGCGCCGCCGCCGCCCTGCGCCTCTAATCCCATTGCAATCCCGCCCAGCTCATGCTCCCCCTGGCCTACACCATCCGCAACCTCGCCCGCAACCCCGGCCGCACCGCCCAACTCGTAATCGGCAGCGCGCTCGTGTGCCTGCTTGTCATGGCCGCCTCCGCCCTCACCCGCGCCATGGACGGCGTGCTCGCCGCCACCGGCTCACCCCACAACGTGATCCTCCTCGGCGCAGGAAGCGAGGAAAGTGTCGAACGCTCCGAAGTGCCCGCCACCGTCGAAGGCCTCGCACCAGCCGCCATCCCCTCCATCACCCACGTTCTGGGCAGGCCCGCCACCTCCACCGAAGTTCGCTATATGGGAATTCTTTCCACCAAAGACGGGCGCGAACTGCGCGCCCGAATGCGCGGCGTCGACGAACGCGCCATGTGGGTGCACCAAAACACTCGCCTTGTCGAAGGCCACTTTCCCGCCAGTGGCGAGGCCATGGTCGGCACACTGGCTTGGCGCGCCCTCGGCACCACCCCAGACGATCTCACCCCGGGACAGACCTTGCGCCTCGGCGACATGGCGGTCCGCATCTCAGGGACCTTCGCCGCGCCCGGAACAATCCTCGAATCCGAAATCTGGCTCGACCGCAACGACCTCATGACCGCCACCCTGCGGGAAAATCCATCTTGTGTCGTCGTCCGCCTCGACTCCCCCGACCCCACCGATGCCCGCCTGTTCGCCTTCCAGCGCTCCGACCTGGAGATTGCCGCCATCACCGAGCCCGAATACTACGCCGCGCTCTCCCGGTTCTTCCGCCCGATACGCCACATGACCTGGCTCACCGCCGGCCTGATCGCCGCTGCCGCGCTCTTCGGCGGACTCAACACCCTCTACGCCGCCCTCGTCTCCCGCATCCGCGAGCTGGCCACCCTGCAAGCCATCGGCTTCCGCCGCCGCCACCTCATACTCTCCATGTGGGCGGAATCCACACTCGCCGCCACGGCCGGCTTCATCCTCGCCGCCACCACCACGCTTTTCCTCCTGCACGACTGGTCCGTCTCCTTCTCCACCGGCGTGTTCCGCCTCAGTTTCGGCCCCTCCACCCTTTTCCTCGGCCTCGCCACCGCCCTCGGCGTGGCGATCATCGGTACGCTGCCTCCGGCCTGGCGCTGCCTGCACCCTCCCCTGCCCGCCACCCTGCGGGCATCTTAGAAAACAGAAAAAACACACCGATAAAAATCATGAAAACCGGACTAACACACACTTACACTGCCATCTCCGCCGCCGTGGCTATCCTCGCCTCCTTGCCCCTCCTCACCTCCTGCGGCGGGGAAAAGGAAACCACACCGCCATCGGATGCATCCGCAGCCAACAACTCTCCGCTCCCCACCACCCTCGCACTCGGCGCCGCACCTGAGGACGCCATCTCCATTGTCGCCCTCAAGCAACAACACACGCCCGGCGACGAGGTGACATTCTCGGCCCGGGTCATGGGACGCACCGAGGTGTTCGTCCCCGGACGCGCCATCATGATCGTCGGCGACCCC
>SLCJ01000204.1 GCA_007125835.1 Verrucomicrobiales bacterium
AGCAAAAACAAACGGACCAGGTAATAAAGGTGAGGAAAAAATGTGTCAGGGAAGGGGGGGCGAGCGTTATGAGGAGTATGAAAGCGAAGAGAACAGAATTGAGATGCAGGATGTTGAGTTTGCCGGTTTGTGTTGCGGTGGCCCTTGTGATGCCTGTTGTTGCGGGCATGGCCCGCGCTGACGTGGGACCGGATCTGTCGGACAAGAGAGTGGCGATATTGGTGGGGGAGGGGTTTCATGATGGAGAGACATTTTTTCCGATGGCCCATTTGGTGAACCACGGGGCGTCGGTGTCGGTGGTCGGATTGGAGCCGGGAATTGTGGAGGCTTACAACAGCGACATGACCGTCCGCGTGACTCATGCGGTTTCGGCGGTTTCGATTGATGATTTCGACGCGTTAGTGATTCCCGGTGGCCGCTCACCGGCTTGGTTGCGGGAGCACGATGAGGTGG
Organism: Verrucomicrobiales bacterium; assembly: GCA_007125835.1. Taxonomy (GTDB): domain Bacteria; phylum Verrucomicrobiota; class Verrucomicrobiia; order Verrucomicrobiales; family SLCJ01; genus SLCJ01. The sequence goes on from SLCJ01000204.1 coordinate 454, forward strand.
TGATGTTCGTGCGTGAATTTGTGGATTCAGGAAAGCCTGTGGCCGCGATCTGCCACGGTCCGCAGGTATTGGTGAGGGCGGGGGTTGTGGAAGGCAGAACGCTGACGGCGGTCGGTGGCGTGGAGGACGAGTTGACGGAGGCCGGCGCGACTTTTGTGGATGTGCCGCTTCAGCAGGATGGAAATCTGATCACATCCCGTGTTCCCGGCGATTTGCCCGGTTTTGTGGCGGCGATCAGCGGAGCGATCGCGCCGTGACAGGTGCGTAGCTGAAGTGAATTTGTGGCATCGATTTACTCCCAGCCGCCGTTTTCCAGGGCTTCTTGTTCCCGGGAGGCGGCGGCTTCTGCCGAGGAGCCGAGGATCCAGAGTGTGGCGTTGTCGTCGCGGTGGTGGAGGAGGCGGGTGCGGCGCAGGCCTTCTTCCGGATCAGGCATGTATTGGGCGAGGGATTGAAAAAGACCGGCTCCCTTCCTGGCAGCATTTTCCGATGCCCATTTAACATGCCAAAGAGCCACGAGGTCGCCCGGGTTGATGGCGGCGACCGTGATGCTGTCGTCAACCCAATCTTCTGCGAGTCCGGAGAGGTCTTCTTCTGCCTCCAGCTCATTTGCGAAGAGGTGGAAGAAGAACGAGCCGGGGCGTCCTGACCACGAGAGAAAGACATCGCCGGTTGCCTGTGGAGGCGAGGGGCGGGTTGTAGATTGTGAACCAGCAAAGCCGAGGAAGGGCTGGGTGTTTCGGGGCCAGGATTGATTTTTCCAGAATTCAGCGATGGCATCGCGGCCTTTTGTGTCCCAGATTCCGGCCCACCAGGCGGCTCCTTCCAGTCCGCTGAAGGTATGCAGATCGCGAAGGAAGGCGGGAGCGAGCACCGTTTGTGCTTCGTCGAGAGGGGCGGCCATGTGCCCCGGCACACTTTCGCCGCCTTCCTGGATGGATGATTGTTCTACTTGGTCGGCGATGAACGAGGCGAATCCGTGGATGAAGGCGTGGCGGGAGAGGCCGGCATTCAAGTCGCCGTCTTCTGGAGTGGGGATATGGGCTATCCCGTGCTTTTCATCGAGCCAGGCGAGAGCCAGGGTGCCGGTGACTGCTCTTAGGTTGGCGGGTTCGGTTGGGTCCACGCTAGGAGCGACAAGGATGGAGCTGCTGTCGCTGTCGTATGCGATGGGAGGGTCGGCGTGGTTCAACCGGAGCCACATTTGTTGAAAATCGAGGGATGTGTCGCCGATTCCGGCGAGGCCGAAAAGCAGGCCAATGGCTTCGAAAGCTCTTTCATCCAGCCAGGTATCGAGCTCGCGCAGGCGTATATCGTCGATTTCAGCTGGATGGACGAGGCGGTAGAGGGGTTCTCCGGAAAACGGGCTTCCTATGATGCCGGTGACCGCGTTTTCGAGTTCGAGGGGACGGAACCAGCGTTCACCGCTGTCGCCGCCGAAAGCTTGGAGGCGCCAGACTTCCTCGACCAGCCGGTCGTTCTGTCTGCGGAGCAATTCGATCTGTTCCTCCACCCAAGTATCCGGAGCGCCGGCGGATTCGGCGGTCATTTTGGCGACATTCCGCCAGTGGATTCCCCAGGTAAAGCCAGCGATGGCAACGCCGAGAGCCAGCAGCAGGATTGCCCAGACGGCTGGGAGCGTAATTTTGCCGCTGTGGAATGCGCGCAGGCCCGGAGGGGATCCCTTCATGGGTTTGGGTGTTCAGTTGCCCCGCCCGCTTTCGGGCTGAGGCTGGGCCACAAGTCCTTCCGGCGTGAGCTGAGGTGCGACCGGAGCGATGATGGGAGCACTTCCCGAGGGGTCTGGAATGTTCTGGGCGATGGGCTGGAGGGGGCGTCCCTGCTCGTCGTAGCGATAGATGACGCGGCGGACCATACGCCCGGCGCGGTTGTAGCTGGCCTCCTCGAGTTTTCTGCCGTGCTCGTCGTAGCGGTAGAGGGCGCGGAACAAGAGGTTGCCGCTGCCGTCGTAGATGTGGCATTGGGCTGGTTGGCCGTCGGAACGAAGGCGGAACAGCTCTCGTTTGACGAGAACGCCTGCTGTGTCGCGGGTGAAAGCCTCGATGGTCCGGGCTTCGGGATTGCGGACGTGTTCGGTGCGGCGGCCATCCTCGTGAAGGACGACTTGGGCGACGATGGTTGGATCGGAGCCTTGCAGGGTTCCGGGCAAAGCCAGGGCGAGGGCGAGAAGGATCGTTGCCAAGGGCTTCATGCGGTAGTATAGACCATGCCCCGCGCAACCTCAAGGTATCATGATCTGGTCTTTTCGTCCCGCACACCGTTTTGATCTTGAGAAGCGGGGAATGGTGATGGGTGTAATCAATATCACGCCCGATTCCTTCTCGGATGGCGGGGTTTTTCTGGATCCGGGGCGTGCGGTGGCACGCGGTGTGGAGATGATTTCGGCGGGAGCGGATATGATTGATGTGGGCGGTCAGTCGACGCGTCCGGGAGCGGAAGACGTGCCGCTTAAGGAGGAGCTGCGGAGGGTTCTGCCGGTGGTCCGGGGTTTGCGGGAGACACTTCCGGATTGTTTGGTATCGATTGATACGATGAAAGCTGAGGTGGCCAGGGCGGCTCTTGCGGAGGGGGCGGTGGTGGTCAATGATGTGAGTGGCCTCACGGCGGACCCGGATATGGTGGCGGTGGTGAGGGACGGTGGCTGTGGGGTGGTGGTGATGCACATGAGGGGGGTGCCGGCGACCATGCAGGAGGACCCGAGGTATGGAGATGTGGTGGCGGAGGTGGGTGGCTGGCTGCGGGGCCGCTGTGCGGAGCTGGTACGGGCTGGCATTTCCCGGGAGGCGATGGTTTTTGATCCGGGGATTGGTTTTGGCAAGACTCGTCGCCACAATCTGGAACTGCTTGCGGCCCTTGATGATCTCGCTCCGCCCGGGCGTCCGCTATTATTGGGTGTGTCGCGCAAGTCTGTGATCGCTGGGACGCTGGGCACCCGTGATCTACCTCTTTTAGACCACGCGACGGTTGCCCTTACGGCGCAGGCGCGGTTGGGAGGGGCGTGCGTTTTCCGCGTGCACGAGGTGGAGCCGAATGTGAGGGCTTTGCGGATGGCGGAGGCAGTTACACCCCGGAGGCGGTGAAAAAAATGCCGGCCAGGCAGGCGCTGGTCAGGTTGGCGAGTGTGGCGGCGAGCACGGCTTTGAGGCCGAAGCGTGCGATTTCGGGGCGCCGGGAGGGAGCCATACCGCCGAGGCCGCCGAGCAGGATGGCGATGGAGGAGAGGTTGGCGAACCCGCAAAGCGCGACGGTGACAATGGCCTGGCTTCGCGGCGAGAAGGAATCCATCCATTCCCGGTATTGGGAGAATGCTACGAATTCATTGAGGACGAATTTCTGGCCGATGAGGCTGCCGCCGCGTGCGGCTTCCTCCCAGGGGATGCCGATGACCCATGCCAGGGGGGCGAAGAGCCACCCCAGGATTCCCTGCATGCTTAGAGCTTCATTGTCAAACCACCAGGCACCCATGGTGGACAGTGCGAGGTTGACGACGGCGATCAGGCCGATGAAGGCGAGCAGCATGGCGCCGACGTTGAGTGCGAGCTTCATACCGCTGGCGGCACCTGTGGCGGCGGCGTCGAACAGATTCACGGGGCGTTCCTCTGGAGTGTCGGGAACTGTGTCGGTGTTGACAGGCTCGTCTGTTTCGGGGCGGATGAGTTTGGCGTAGAGCAGGCCGCCGGGAGCGGCCATGAAACAGGCGGCGAGGAGATAACGCATGTCCGCGCCCATGGCGGCGTATCCCGCGAGCACGGACCCCGCCACGGAGGCGAGGCCGCCGACCATGATGGCGAACAGCTCTGACGGGGTCATGCGAGGAATGAACGGGCGCACCACGAGCGGGGCCTCGGTCTGACCGACAAAGATGTTGGCGGCGGCGGAGAGCGATTCGGCGCGGCTTGTGCCGAGGATGGCGCGCAGGGCGCCACCGATGAGGCGGACGACCCAATGCATGACGCCGATGTGGTAGAGCACGGCGATGAGCGAGGCGAAGAAAATGATGATGGGCAGTACGTTGAAGGCGAAGATGAATCCCAGGCCCTCGACATTGCCGCTGACGAGGCCGCCGAAGAGGAAGGCGATTCCCTGGCGTCCGGCGTCGATGATATTTTCGACGACAAGGGTGAGTTTCAGAAGGGCGGTGCGACCTTGGGGAATGTAGAAGACGGTGAGGCCGATGAGGGCTTGGAAGGCGAATGCACCGCCGATGGTGCGCCAGCGGATGGCTTCCCGATTTTCGGAGAGCAGCATTCCCAGCCCGAACAGGCAGGCCAGCCCCAAGAGTCCGATAAGTATCTCCATGTCTGCGAGGCCGCAGCCGGTGGGGGCGAAGCGGGTGTGGGGTGGGTGTTGTGAGCGCGCTGGGCGGCGGCTTTCCGGTTTTCAGCCCTGATCTTCGAGGCTGCCGCCGGTGGCCGTGCCGAGGTCTGCCATCTCCTTGGGCAGGAATTTTTTGAAGCGGGTTTTGTCGATTGCCTTCATGTAGGCTTCCACGGGAGTGACCAGGCCCTCGCGCAGGCGGTCCCAGATGGCTTCATCCATGAACTGCATGCCGTGGGAGCGGCCGGAGGTGATCACGTCGTAGAGTTTCTGGGTGGCGCCCTCCCGGATGATGGCTCCGACGGCCGGTGTGGACACCATGATTTCGTTTACCGCGACACGGCCCTTGCCATCGGCTTTTTTCATCAGCAGCTGGGCGACGACGCCCTTGAGCGAGGCGGCGAGCATGGTGCGCACCTGGGATTGCTGGTCGGCGGGGAACACGTCGATGAGGCGGTCGACGGTTTTGCGGGCGTTGTTGGTGTGAAGTGTGCCGAAGACGAGCAGTCCGGTTTCTGCGGCGGTGAGGGCGAGGGAGACGGTTTCGAGGTCGCGCATCTCACCGACCAGCACGATGTCGGAATCCTCGCGCAGGGCGGCGCGGAGGCCATCGGCGAAGGAGGGTGTTTGGATGGGGACTTCGCGTTGGGTGATGATGCTTTGTTTGTTGCGGTGGACGAATTCGATTGGTTCCTCGATGGTGACGATGTGGCGTGCGAAATTGATGTTGATGTAATCCATCAGTGCCGCCAGCGTGGTTGATTTGCCGGAGCCGGTGGGGCCGGTGACCAGCACGAGGCCGCTGCGGAGGTGGCCGAAATTTTTCACTGGCTCGGGAATGCCGAGGTCGTCGAGGGTTGCGATTTTGGTGGGGATGAGGCGGAAGACGGCGGCCATGCCGTTCCTCTGTTTCAAGTAGTTGCAGCGGAAGCGCGATTCGCTGTCCATTTCGTAGGCGAAGTCGAGGTCGCCGGTTTTTTCGTAGCGTTCGAAGGCCTGAGGGTCGCAGATTTCCCGTAGCAGGGGGGAGATGGATTCGGAGGTGAGCACCTCGGAGTCCGGGATCTCGCTGATGGCACCGTGGATGCGCACTTTGGGCACCTGGCCTTCGCTCAGGTGCAGGTCGGACCCCCCGTTCTGAATGAGGTAGTGAAAGAAGCTGTCGATCTGGGCCATGTAAGTGGGAAGCGGGTTGGGGAAACGACTCAGCTTTGGAAGAAGCGCTGCATCTCGATTTTGTCTTCACAGCGTTCGTAGGCCTCTTCTTGGGTGATGAATCCCTTGGTGTAGAGTTTGCGCAGCGAATCGTCCATGGTTACCATTCCGACATTTTTGCCGGTTTGCATGACGCCGGGGAGCATGAAGGTTTTGCCTTCGCGGATGCAGTTGGCTACGGCGGGGGTGTTGATGAGGAGTTCGAGTGCGAGGGTGCGGCCGCTGCCGTCGGAGAGTGGCACGAGTTGCTGGGAGATGATGCCGCGCAGTGATTCGCTGACCATGATGCGGATTTGTTCCCGTTGGTCTACGGGGAAGACGTCGAGAACGCGGTCGAGCGTGCGCGCGGCGCTACCGGTGTGGAGGGTGCCGAGGACCAAGTGGCCGGTTTCGGCTGCGGTGATGGCCAGTGAGATGGTCTCGAGGTCGCGCATTTCCCCGACCATGATCACGTCTGGATCCTCTCGCAGGGCGCCCCGGAGGGCTTTGGCAAAGGATTCGGTGTGTGTGTGCACTTCGCGCTGGTTCACGTGGCATCCGCGGGAATCGAAGGTGTATTCGATGGGATCCTCGAGGGTAATGATGTGGTCTGTGCGGTCGTCGTTCACGAAGTCAACGAGGGCGGCGAGCGTGGTGGACTTGCCGGAGCCGACGGAGCCGGTGACCAGCACCAGGCCGTTGTGGTATTGGGTGAGTGGTTTGACGTGTTCGGGAAGGCCGATTTCCTTGATGCTGCGGAGGTGGGTGTTGATGATCCGGAAAGCCATGTCGAGTCCTCGGCGTTGTTTGACTACCGAGGCGCGGAAGCGGCCCTCGTTGTTCGCGTAGGCGAAGTCGACGTCGCCGATTTTGTCGAGGCGTTTTGACTCGGCTTCGCCGAGGAAGCTGGCTACCAGGCGTTCGGTATCCTCGGGTTCGAGGGGGGCGGCATGTTCCCAGATGGGTTGGAGTTGGCCGTATCGCCGCCACATCGGCGGGGCCCCGGTGGCGAGGTGGATGTCCGAGCAATCGTATTCTTGGCCGATGCGAAGGTATTCGTCCACATGCCCGAGCACGGGCACTGTCTCGCTACTGGTCGGGTGGTCTTCCATAGATGGGTTACGTGAAGATTGGAGTGATCGGCGGGAATTGCAAGAATTTATCTCGCTCTATCGGCGGAACAGGGGGTGGCGGTCGAGCCAATTCTCGGCGAGGCGGAGAGCGGCGCGTGTAAGAGCCGGTTTCAGCAGAAGCATGGCACCGGCTCCGGCTCCGCGCCAGAGGAATCCGGCGCGGCGGGCGGCGGATTTTGGTGGAGGTGTGGCGTTCCGGGGGCGTGGCAGGATGAGTCGGGAGGCGATGAATCCGATTCCGGCGACCACTGAACCGACCAGAGCCGGACGGGTTGTGATGAGGGTGCGCATCCTGCGGCGCAGGTCTGTGGCTTCGCGGCAGGCTCCGCGCAGACGCACGATACTGCCGCTGAGCGAGGCGCGCGAGGCGGCCAGTTCTTCGAGGAGGGCGGCGCGGTCGCCGTTCACGGTTTCTTCGGGGTGTCCGCTAGGGATTTCAGCCATGCTTCGTCCTCTTTGAATTGATTGATGGTGTCTTCCAGGAATGGAGTGCCGCGGCGTCGTGCCGCCAGCACCATCGCCAGGGCGACGACCAGGTGGAAAGCGGCGGCAGCGAGGGCCGCCACCGGCCAACTGCCCGCGCTGAATTTTTCGGCGAGTCCGATCAGCCCGGCCCAGAGCAGCAGGTAGGCGCAGAGAGCGGAGAAAGCGCCGAGCGCGAGCAGCAGCGCCTTGCGTGAGGCGGTGCGCGCTGCGTCGGCGAGTTCCAGCTTCAGCAGTGCGGTGCGCACCGCCAGGTAGCGACGGATTGTTACGGTGGATTCGCCGATAAGGTTCCGAATCCCGTCTTGCGCCTGGTTCCCGGGCATGGTGGTGGCGGTGGGTTGGTTGGCCTGGGGGCGAACCGTTGGCCCCACCCGGCGCAGGGTGGACGCGGAGCGAGGCGGAGGCGGCCTGGGTCAGGCCGCTTTCAACGGCGGAAAAGCACACCGAGCACGAAGCCGACACCGAAAGCGGTGACCACCGCCTTCAGGGGGTTTTCGCGCACGTAGGATTCACCGGTTTGCTGCCAGTCTTTGGCGCGGGTGCAGGCATCATCCCAGGCGTGCTCCGCATAATCCTTGGCCTGGCCAGCGCGCTGGGAGGCGGTTTCCTTGAAACGGGTGGCTCCACTGGATGCTGCCTCGCGCAGTTCCTTGGCCTTGATCGCGGCGGCGGTGCGCAGTTCCTCGGCGGCGTGGATGGCGTGGCTTTTGGATTCCTCGAGATGGGGGGTGGCCTCATCGGCACCGGATTTTGTTTTGTTGTCGCTCATGGTTTGTCTTTCTGGTTTGGATTTTCAGGAATACCCCCGGGAAACCGGCGTGATTCGGTATGCCGCGTCCGGGGGATTGCCTCTCATCATGTCACGTCGCGGGCCGGTTTGCAAGGAATGTCGTCGTGAATGGGTAAACTTTTCCCGGAACGTGGCCAAATGGGTGGTGGCGGAGTGGCCGGATTGTCCTGATTTCCGGCTACGGATTTTGCGCTGGGGTGGCCGGGGCGGATTGGGCATCGATCTTTGCAACGATGCGGCCATGGGAGAAATCGAAGGGAGTGAGTTCGATGCGTACGCAGCATCCGGGCTCCAGCGGACCGATGGCTTGGGATTCGCGGCGCCGGACGTGGGCCACCACCTGTGCGCCGTTTGGCAATGTGGCGTCAAAATGCCGGTGGGAAAGAGATTTGACGAGGCGGGCTCTGGCCACCACGGGAGGGTCGCGGTCACTCATGGGCGGAACATAGGGCTGACGGGTGCGGAGTGGCAAGGAGGAAGGTGGGTAAGGGGAGCAAGCAATGGAACCGTGGAGGAAAGTAGGTGGTGGGCATGAGGCCGTGGTTTGGGATTATCCGGAGCGTCGCCGGATGGCGAGGTCTGGCATCCGTAGATGGCGCAGTGGTCTGGAGAGTTCGGCGGGCGGGAGCGGGGATGGCGGGGGATGGCGTTGGAGGAAATCGGAGGCAAGAAACCGCAGATCGTTCCATCGCGGCCAATCGAATTCCGGGCAGGCCGCCAGGTGACGGAGAAGCGAGATCCATTCGACTCTTGCCCGCTCGATATCTCCGGCTGGCAGGTTCATGCCCGGAGGCAGGCGTCGTTCGAGGAACAGAGTGCGCAGAATGTCGCTGGTGCCCTCGGCGTAGGACACGGGGAGCCCGAGTTCGAGTACACCGGGAAAGGACAGGGATCCGAAGGCGGCGCGACAGGAGGCGGCGAAGCGTCCGGAATCCCCGCCACCGAGATCGGCGAAGTGGTGGCTGCCACGCAGGTTGGCCAGGGCCCAGAGAATTTCCTCCACCGGGTAGGAGCGGTCTTCCAAGGCCGCCGCGATGGCCAGACCCTCGCCGCGTTGGAAGCGGGCCGCCACCAGTCCGCGGGGTGTGGGCGCGCCATCCGCTTCGATCAGTCCGAGGCGGCGCCAGATCCAGAGTGGACT
>SLCJ01000179.1 GCA_007125835.1 Verrucomicrobiales bacterium
ATCGAGCCCACCCGTGCCGAGGGGGTGGCATACGAGCAACGAACTCTCCGGCACCGGGCTTTGCAGAGTCGCGCCAGGATCGGCGATCCCACGCAGGACGGCGGCCATCGATTGCAGGGCTTCCGGCTCGATGAGCCACTCACGATGATTCAGAATTGTCGGAGTCACGCCACGCGCGGCGTGTCAACACAGCTACCCGACAATCAGGGCGGGGCGAACATCCGCTTGCTATACATGTATAGCGGTTGTAGGATTGAATATGCTTGCCATCCGACTTGCCCCCGATATCGAGCGCCGTCTGGAGCTTTTAGCCAAAAAGACCGGTCGCACCAAAACCTTCTACGCCCGCGAGGCGATCCTGGCGCATTTGGAGGATTTGGAGGATGTCTATCTCGCCTCCGAGCGCCTTAAGCGTCCCGCCAAAAGCTATACAGCCGAAGAAGTGAAGCATGAGCTGGGTCTACACGATTGACGAACGCGCGCTGAAGGATCTCCGCAAACTTGGCAAGCAGGAGCAGCGCGAAATCATCGATTATCTCGATAGCCGGGTCGTGGGGGAAGGCGATCCGCGGCGATTTGGCAAAGGGCTGAAAGCGGAATTAGCGGGGCTCTGGCGCTATCGGGTTGGCGATTATCGAATCCTCTGTCAAATCAGGGACGGAGAGCTTCTGGTGCTTGTCGTGGCAGTCGGGCATCGCCGCAACATTTACCGGTAACGGATCGGATTTCCGACCCAGCGTGGCCCATCACCCCCCACCCGGCTTCCACAGCATTTCCACCGGAATGCCGTGCTTTGCTGCCGTGTCGAGAATCAGCTTTGCGTCGGCGGCGCGTCGCTCGACCTCTTCGCCGAAGTCGGCCCCTTGCTCGTTGAAGTGATCGGACAAGGTATTGAGTCCCATTTCCACGTCGGCGCGGTTCTGCTGGGCTTCACGTCCGGCATCCACGCCCACCCCGTCGATGGTTTCGTTCGACCCGCGTTGATCGCCGATGCGGTGGCTCTCGATCAACTGAATGCGCGGCTCGCCATCCCGGTCGCGTGTCTTGTGAACGAAATACTCGCCGTCGATGTCCATGCCCCGGCACACCAGGGCCTGACATTCCTCGAAGGAAAAACGTCGCGTTACCTCGCAACGCGGCGACCACATCGCGAAATATGCCTCGGCACGGCGGTTCCATTCCGCATCGGGCGACTGGGCCTGCACGCGGATGCCGCCGCCGGTGGACCGCTATTCTTGTGGAGGTAGCGCGACTTGCGCACCAGTTCCGTGCGCACTCCGGGAGTGAGTTCCTGTCGTGCGTCTGTCGGGGAGGCCTCGGAAGCTGGAAGGCGGAAGGCAGGAGATTCACCATTCATACACCCAGACATACGTCGTGTAGCGGGTCATTTGGGGATTCAAATATGCCGCGCCTTCCATCGTGCCATGCTCAGTTTCCCCGCAGCGATTGGTAAGACGCAGGCCATTTTGAAAAATCAACGGGTCCTCATCGTGGAACCGATATGCCGAGAAGCGGTTGTTTTGCTGGTCGAAGTGAGTGAGGCCCGCCATGTCGGCGTGAAACATCCCGGTATTGAAGTAGTAGGTTCCCAGGAAATAGTCCTCCAACCCCGAGGACACCAGCAGCGGGTCATTTTCATTTCCCAAATATGCACGAATGCAGGATTCAAGATAGGTAAGGCTGCTGCTTTCCGCCGCGATCATGACCTTGAAGAGTGCCCCACTGCCTTCCACATTGCACATGTCGAACTCTTCCAAAGGTTCGGCCTCGTAGTCCTCAAGACGATGGAGCTTGAGGCGTGCGGTTTCAGGCAGCTCGATCCCTCCCAAGCTGACACGACCGTTTTCAATTCCACGGATGATCCACCAGATTTGGGGATTGCCACCGACTCCCTCGCCCAATTGCGCCGTGACTCGCACGCTTTTCCCGAATGGGATTCTGTAGTTGTTGTGCACGCCATTTCGTTGGCCGATTTTGCCGACAAACTTGGTCGCCCACGGCGAATGTTTATCGTTAAAACCTATCCCGTGGCCGAGGTAAAGTTCCATATCGATAGATGGAGTTTCCTCGCCATCCACGTAATAACGGATACGCGTTCTCTCCTCGCCATCGAACGCGCCGCCAAACCAGAAATGGGTGAGGCAGCCCTTACCCTCATGTTCGAAAAGCACCGCCTCCACTCCACCCCCAAGTACACGCTCGCCTTTACCCATACCTCCTATGGGAGTAATTGACTCCACTTCCATGGCGAATGTCATCGCACAGGAAACCACAAAAACAAGAAAAGGTGAAAGAATCGATAATTTGTTCATTTGGATAAAGTTTATTAAGTTTATTACGTTGATGATGCTCACTCCAGTTGACCGTAACTGTATCAGACACAGTGTCAAATTATATTGACGCCTTCCAAGGCAGATCGGAGAAGAGGGCGGGCGCCAGTGTACGGAGTTGCCGCCAAGAGGGTCCTATCAGGGGTTCGTATTCGGAGCGGTTTTCCAGGGCGCTCAGCTTGGCGTAGGCGCCGATGGCCTGCATCAGGCGTTGGATCGCGCACAAGCGCAGGCGCTCCGCATCGATATCCTGACCACCGAGGCTGCGGTAGGTTTCCACCACCCACGAGGGCCAGTCCGGTCCGGGATCGGGTAGGTAGGGGTCGTAGGCGAGGGACACCAGGTCGTATTCGGGCAGTCCCGCGCGTATACCTTGGAAATCGATCAGGCAGGCGCGCCCGGTGGCAGGATGGACGAGGATGTTGCGCGTTTGAAAATCGCGGTGGATGAGGCACCGGGAGGCTGCCGCCAGTTCATTGGCGATATCCACCCACTGCGGATTGCCCCGAATGACGGCCCAATGCGTGGCCTCGATCCCCGAGATAGGCGGAAAATGGGTGAAAAAGTAGTCCTGCTCCCACTGGTAGAGCGCGGCATCGAAAGGCGCCTGAAGATACGGCTGCAAGCGGGTGAATGTGCCGTCCGCGCCGCCGGGCGGGATACGGTGCCAGGCGACCAACGCTTCAAGCGCGGAGCGAGCCACTTCCCGGCGCAATTCACCGGGCAATCGGTCGAGCCGCCGGTCGCCGAGGTCCTCTAGCCACAGAAGCCGGGCGGAGCAATCTTCCGCGAGGACACGAGGAACCGGGATGCCCTCCGCTCCAAGCAGACGACACAGCGCGGCAAAATGGTCGTTTTCGCCGCGCAGACCCTGATGATGGCTCAGAACACAAGTGGACGAATCGGGCAGACGCAGGCGCCAGTAGCGCCGGTCCGACGCTCCGGATTCCAATTCCTCGATGCGAATCCCCGACGCGCCCGACGCGCACAGCGAAAGGGCGCGGGCGGTGGCACTGGCGAGCGCGGAGAGATTCATAGAGGCCACGGGAAATACCGGAAGTGAGAGAAAACTCGGGCCCGCTCCGCAGGAAGCCCATTTCGCCGCATCAAAGAATCATCCCGGCGGCCACCGTTTCGTTGGTGCCCTCATCCACCAGGACGAACGAGCCGGTGATGCGGTTTCTATGGTAGGGATCGTGAAGCAGGGGACGGGATGTGCGCAACGCGATACGGCCGATTTCATTCAGCGACATTTCCGAATCCCCCTCGATCTTGTGGAGGGTGTTGATGTTCACCTTGTAACGAAGCTCCGTGACCACCGCCTTCGCCTCCTGGGTGGTGTGGCGCACGACATAACGATCTTTTGCCCGCAAGTTGCGTGTACCGGAGAACCAGCAGATCATCGCCTCGAGGTCCTGCTTGCTCTCCGGCTGGTTGTTCGGCTTGACCAGCATATCGCCGCGCGAAATATCAATCTCGTCTTCCAAAGTAAGCACCACTGACTGTGGCGCGAAGGCCTCCGGGACTTCCTTCTGGTCGGCATAGATGCCCTTGACCCTGCTCTTGAACCCGGAAGGCAGCACCACCACTTCGTCGCCTGGCTTAAACACACCACCGGCCACCCGCCCCGCGTAACCACGGAAATCGTGCCACTGGTCCGACATGGGCCGGACCACCCACTGCACCGGAAAGCGGGAGTCGACGTGGTTCTCCTGCGCGCCGACGTAGACCGTCTCCAAATGATACAAGAGCGTAGGACCCTTGTGCCAGGGCATGTGGGACGAGGGCTCGACGACATTGTCTCCCTTGAGCGCGGAAATCGGCACAAAGGAAACATCGACCAAATGATCGAGCCGCGAGGCAAAAGAAAGGAAGTCAGCTTTGATCTTTTCAAAAACTTCCTCGGACCAGTCCACCAGATCCATTTTGTTCACCGCCACCACGATGTGCTGGATGCGAAGAAGATTGGCAATAAAGGTGTGGCGGCATGTTTGCTCAATCACTCCCTTGCGCGCATCGACCAGGATGATGGCCAGATTGGCCGTGGAGGCTCCGGTCACCATGTTGCGCGTATACTGAATGTGGCCCGGCGTGTCGGCGATGATGAATTTGCGCTTCGGTGTGGCAAAGTAACGGTAGGCCACATCGATGGTGATGCCCTGCTCACGCTCGGCGCGCAGTCCGTCGGTAAGAAGTGCGAGGTTCACATTCTCGTCGCCACGCTGGCGCGAAGAGCGCTCAATGGCTTCCAGTTGGTCTTCGAAGATTGATTTGCAATCGTAGAGCAGGCGCCCGATCAGGGTGGACTTGCCATCGTCGACGGAGCCGGCTGTGGTGAATCGGAGGAGGTCCATGGGGAAATGTTTTCTTGTTTCGAGTGTTTGGGTTGTATGGTGGGAAAGGAAAGCAGATCAGAGAGAGGGAGTCGGGATGGTTGCGGGGGGATTTGCCCGTCCCGGAATCGCATTCCCGGATGAAACTCAGAAGTAGCCTTCCTTCTTGCGGTCTTCCATGGCGGTCTCGGAGCGCTTGTCGTCGGCACGGGTGCCGCGCTCGGTCTGGCGGGCGGCCGCCACTTCCGCAATCACGTCGTCCAGTGTGGAGGCGACCGATTCCACCGCGCCAGTGCAGGTGGCATCGCCTATGGTGCGGAAACGCACGGTGCGCGTCGACACCGTTTCATCGGGCTGGACCTGAACAAAGGGCGTGACAGCCAGCAAGGCACCCTGGCGCTCGAATACCTCGCGCTGGTGCGTAAAGTAGAGCGACGGTAGTTCGATATCCTCCTCCTGGATGTATTGCCAGATGTCCATCTCGGTCCAGTTGGAAAGGGGAAACACACGGAAATGCTCGCCAACAGCCTTGCGCCCATTGAACAGATTCCAAAGCTCAGGCCGCTGGTTTTTCGGGTCCCACTGGCCGAACGAATCACGATGCGAGAAAAAGCGCTCTTTAGCGCGAGCCTTCTCTTCATCGCGCCGTCCGCCGCCAAGGCAGGCGTCGAACCCATGCTCCTCCACGGTGTCGAGAAGGGTCACGGTTTGCAGGCGGTTGCGGGAGGCATACGGGCCTTTTTCCTCAACCACGCGGCCCTTGTCGATCGATTCCTGCACCGATCCTACCACGAGGCGCGCACCCACTTGATCAACGAAACGGTCGCGGTAAACGAGCGTTTCCTCGAAGTTGTGGCCGGTATCGATATGGACCAGCGGAAATGGCATGCGCGCCGGCCAGAAGGCTTTCTTGGCCAGCCAGGCCATGACGATGGAGTCTTTGCCTCCGGAAAACAAAAGCGCAGGATTTTCAAACTGGGCTGCGGTCTCACGCAGCACGAATATGGCCTCGGCCTCGAGATGTTGAAGATGGGTGAGCGAGTAATCAGGCATGGTTGGCTTGGGTTGAAGGAAGAAAGTAGTGTTGGAGTTGTAATGATGACGGACTCGGAGAGTCTGTCTGGGAGCCGGCCTCAATCCTGCGAGGGCCGCCCCGCATCGTTCGGACTGCCGGCCGGACGATGGAGCGGATGCTGAATGCGAGGAAGGATCTGATCAAGTATGGTCGCAGCGCAGGTGTCGATCTCGGCGGCAGTGGTGTCGATGATCAAGGCTCCGCTGTCCAGAGCAGGTGCTTCGAAGGCCGACCCTTTTCCCGTCAGCGCGGGCAGTTTCCCATCGGCAGCCTTGGCATACAGTCCTTTGACATCGCGCCGGGCGCAGGTCTCAAAATCGGCCGCCACATGAATCGGATGAAAATGGTCCTTCCCGATGATCTCCGCACACGCTGTGCGCATCGATTCGAGCGGGGTGATGAAACTGGCCAGCACGACAACGCCATTCTCACGCAGCAGCTTCGCCGTTTCGGCGGCGCGCCGAAGGTTCTCCAGCCGGTCGTCATCACTGAAGCCGAGTCCTGCGTTCAAACCGCTGCGCAGGTTGTCGCCATCCAAGAGCACTGTGAAATATCCCCTCTCGTGCAGCACCCGCTCCACCGCATGAGCCAACGTCGATTTTCCCGAGCCCGACAGACCGAAAAACCAAAACACCGCACCTCGCTGCCCAAGCAGACGCTCCTTCGCCTCCCCACCAAGCATCCTCCCGAATTCGGGGTGAATTTCCTCAACTGGCTGGACGGCATCCATCATAAACCTTATAATTCAGATATGGTAAATTGGGAATACTCAAATGCAAGCGCTGATTTGGCATGGCCAACGCTGATTTTCAGAGCGGATTGCGGTAGGCCCGGACACGGTTCTGCCACCCCTGCCGCCAGCGCTGCTCGCCGCGCGCCGGCGGCGACAGCTCGATGCGGCGCATCAGCACGTGCTCGGAGGCACGCGCAAACTCGGCAACCGCCGCCTGCCCGGTAGGCTCGCCGCGCATTTCCTGCAACACCTGCAAAAGCCCCCACCCCACCCCTTGGTAGCGCTCCTGCGGATTGACTCCCTCACCTTTGAAATTCACGTAGTCGATCAACGCAAACTGCCCCTCGGGCGTAGCTTGCAGCGCATGAAAATGGCGCGTGATCCGCGTCCTTTCATTGGACGGCGCAGCCGCCAGAATCTTAGGCAGCGCAGCATTCTGGCGGGCAATCAGGAAATCGGTTTGCTCGGAGATGGTGCGCGACAGCCAGGCGCGGAGTTCCCGCATTTTCGGGCTGTTGAACTCACGCTGGAACGCCGCACGATCCGGCCAGGGGCTCGGCGCAGGCGGGCGCGCCCAAGCAGGCGCCGGTTTGCCACGCGCCTCGATGAAACGAACCATCTCCGGAAAGGTCTCGGTAAACGGCTCCCGATGCCCGGCGGGAAACCACAGCGTATGGCCGATTCCCAGCGAAGGAAAATTCTCACCCGCATTCCACGTGGTAAGCCCCTCAATCGTGCCGGCACACTCATTCTGCCAAATCCGCATGCCCACCCGCCGTTTCTGCTCCTCGGTGAGAGCCGGGCTGTTGCCGCCCACCAAAGCCGCCCCAGGCGCGGACCAGGGATGGCTGCCCGGCAGGCAAGAGCCAAGTGCCATGACGGCAATCGCGGTGACAAGAAATGAGCAGGTAAAACGGACCATGTCGGCGTTTGTAGGTTGGTTGTGAATGCGTGGCGCAGTGAATTCGCGAATCCTCCGGCACGACCGGAAGGTGCGCACAATAAGCCTGACAGCGCGCACCGCAACCTGTGCCGAATGCAAATCTTCCGGTTGCATGGCGCAGGGATGGGGCGCATGATCGCGGCCATGAAAAAGGATGAACAAGTACTGGTCGTGCCGCGCGGGCTTTTCGACAGCCTCGGCGCTTTCCAAGGGCTCTGCCAGGAGGCCCACAAATACGTGCACACGCTACTGGCCGTGAAAAACAACTTTTTTATGCCGCGGGTCGACGCCGAGGATGATCCGACACACAAACAAATCATCCCCTACTGCATTTTTCATCACAAAGGGCGCATCCTCCGCTACACCCGCGGCAAAAGCGGCGGCGAAAAACGCCTCGTCAGCCTGCGCAGCATCGGCATCGGCGGACATGTCAACCCGGTGGACGCCGGTGAGGAGCACCTCGGCGAAGAAACATACCTCCAGGGCGTGGCCCGCGAAATCCGCGAAGAGGTGTCATTCGCCGGCTCCTTCCGCCAGCGGATCGTCGGCCTGCTCAATGACGACAGCAACGCCGTCGGCCAAGTGCACCTGGGCATCGTCCACCTCGTCGACCTCGTGGCCGACGAACCCGAGCTTCGCTCGAACGAAAGCTCTATTTCCAATCCGGAATTCCTCACCCCCGACACCCTGCGCGCCACCGCCAACGAACTCGAAACCTGGTCAAGCCTCTGCCTCCCCGCCCTCGATTCTTGGATTTCAGCGCGATAAGACGACCGATCCACTCCATAGTCCCTCCTTTTTTCGCATTTTCCCGCAAATCACCGCGACCATGAACATTACCGACGACCTCCGGATCGAAACGATCGACCCCCTGATCCAGCCCGTGCTGCTTTTCAAGGAACTGCCAGCCACAGAAACCTCTGCCGCCCTCGTGGCCAGCACACGCCGGGAAATTCATCGCATCCTCTTCCACGACGACGACAGGTTGCTCGTGGTCGCCGGCCCCTGCTCGATTCATGACCCGGATGCCGCCATCGAATACGGCTCCCACCTCCTCAAAATGGCGGAACAACACAAAGCCGAACTCAAGATCGTGATGCGCGTGTATTTCGAAAAACCCCGCACCACCATCGGCTGGAAAGGACTCATCAACGACCCCGAACTCGATGGCAAATGCAATATCAACAGGGGCCTGCGCATCGCCCGCAAACTCCTCCTCGACCTCGCCCACATGGGACTCGCCGCCGGCACCGAATGGCTCGACACCATCTCTCCCCAATACATCGCCGACCTCGTCTCCTGGGGCGGCATCGGCGCGCGCACCAGCGAAAGCCAATTACACCGCCAGCTTGCCTCCGGCCTCTCCATGCCGGTCGGATTTAAAAACGGCACCGGTGGCAGCATCCAGGTCGCCGTCGATGCCATCCGTGCCGCCGCGCACCCGCACAGTTTCCTCGGCTCCACCGACCAGGGACTCACCGCAATCGTCGCCACCAAAGGCAACCCCGACTGCCACCTGATTCTTCGCGGCTCATCAGCCGGCCCAAACTACGACGCGGATGCCGTGCAAGCTGCCATCAAACGCCTGGAGGAAAACAAACTTCCGCCCACGGTCATGATCGACTGCTCCCACGGCAACAGCCGCAAAGACCACCGCCGCCAGGAAGAGGTGGCACGCGAGGTGGCCGCCCAAATCGCCAGCGGCGATACCGCCATCAACGGCGCCATGGTCGAAAGCAATCTCGTCGAAGGCAACCAACCGCCAAACCCCGACTTTTCCAAAATGGCACGCGGCCAAAGCGTCACCGATGCCTGCGTCGACCTCGAAACCACCGCTCGCATCTTCAACACCCTCGCCTCAGCCGTTCGCGAGCGCCGCACTGCCGGGACGTGAGAAAAAAGTCCGCCTCTTTGACACCCCTTCTGACACCCCTTCAGGGTGTCATTCTAGACCACCTGATTCCGGAAGTCCACAACCTCCGGCTA
>SLCJ01000320.1 GCA_007125835.1 Verrucomicrobiales bacterium
AATCCAGGGCACAGCCCCCGCGAATGAAGGCATTGAAGACACCGCATTCCCACGCTACCGTGCCCGCCCCTCTCTGCCCACAATTTCCCACATCGACCCCTCCGCCGCGGCCATGAGCGATTTTACCCATCCCGAAACCTACGACGTGATCGTGCTTGGTGCTGGCCACGCCGGCGTCGAGGCGGCCCTGGCTTCAGTTCGCCTCGGTGCCCGCACCGGCCTGCTCACCCAGAATCTCGACACCGTCGGACAGATGTCATGCAACCCGGCGATTGGTGGACTCGCCAAAGGGCACATTGTTCGGGAGATCGACGCCCTGGGCGGTGTGATGGGACAGAATGCGGACGCCACAGGCATTCAATTCCGCCTTCTCAATGCATCGAAAGGACCCGCCGTGCGGGCTCCACGCGCACAGTGCGACAAGAAGGCTTACCAGTTCCGTCTCAAGCACATCCTCGAATCGACCCCTGGACTCGACCTCCACCAGGGCAATGCGGCTGAAATTCTTGTCGAGAACGATGCCGTGTGCGGCGTGCGGACGTCGCTGGGGCTTGTGTTGCAGACCTCCTCACTCGTCGTATCGGCGGGCACCTTTATGCGCGGGCTTTTGCATGTGGGAGGGCGACAACAGGCCGGCGGACGCCTGGGTGATGGTGTTTCCACCCTGAGCGACTCGCTGCGCGCCCTGGGCTTCGAAGTCCGCCGCTTCAAGACCGGCACCCCATGCCGCCTCAATGGAAGGTCGATCGATTTTTCGGTCATGGAGCGACAGGATGGCGACACCCCACCACCCCGGTTTTCATTCCGCCCGCTGGAAGAGAACGCCGAACACCCGCTTTTCTCTCTGAATGGAGAGCGCGACGGAGTGTTCCACGTGGAACAATTGCCGTGCTGGATGACTTACACCGGAGCCCACACACACAAGATCATCCGCGACAACCTGCACCAATCGCCCTTGTATGGCGGAATGATCGAAAGCGTGGGGCCGCGCTATTGCCCGTCGATTGAGGACAAAGTGGTCAAGTTCGCCGATAAGGAGCGTCACCAAGTCTTTCTGGAGCCGGAGGGTCGGCACACCTTGGAATATTACGTGAATGGGGTGTCCACCTCGCTGCCCTACGAAGTGCAGCTGCAATTCATTCGCTCCATCCCGGGGCTGGAGCGGGCCGAGATCCTACGGCCGGGCTATGCGGTGGAGTATGACTACTGCCCCCCGACTCAACTGCGCGCCACCCTGGAGACCAAAGCCGTGGCAGGCCTCTACTTTGCCGGGCAGATCAATGGCACCTCGGGCTACGAAGAGGCGGCGGCTCAAGGCTTGATTGCCGGAGCCAACGCCGCCCTTCGCGCACGCGGCGAGGCTCCTTTCGTGCTGCGCCGGGACCAAGCCTACATCGGCGTGCTCATCGACGATCTGGTGACCAAAGGAGTGCTGGAACCCTACCGCATGTTCACCAGCCGAGCCGAACACCGACTGCTGCTGCGCCAAGACAATGCCGCCCTGCGGTTGACCCCCGTCGCAGCTTCCATCGGACTGGTCGGCAAAAGCTTTGCCTCACAGGTGCGGGATCGCCAACAATCGCTCGACAAGGCATTGGTCTGGGTCGCCAAAACACGTCACGAAGGGCTTGCACTGGACCATTGGCTGCGGCGTCCGGAGAACCGCTGGCAGCACCTCCCCGAGGACCTCCGTTC
Organism: Verrucomicrobiales bacterium; assembly: GCA_007125835.1. Lineage (GTDB taxonomy): Bacteria > Verrucomicrobiota > Verrucomicrobiia > Verrucomicrobiales > SLCJ01 > SLCJ01. Next base: position 1,696 of record SLCJ01000320.1, read on the forward strand.
CCGTTGGCCCGAAGACCTCGCCGAAATCCTTGAAACGGAGGTCAAATTTTCGGGCTACCTCGCGCGTCAGCAGGGTGCCATTGCCAAGATCAAGAAATGGGAGAGCCGCCCCCTGCCCAGAGGTATTGACTTCAGCACTGTTCGCGGCTTGAAGAAGGAGGCAATTCAAACTCTGCAATCCATTCAGCCTGAAACACTTGGGCATGCATCACGAGTGCCGGGGCTGACCCCTGCCGACGTCTCGATCCTGGCAATCTGGCTGGAGAAACAGGGATTCCGCGAATCCTGAGGCGGCTCACCAAGGAAGGCCACCCCCGGACCCTCAGCGGACATCGCGGGTGACCATCGTGCCGGGACGAGTCCACGCCCCGGGTCCGAGTTTCCGCCCAGGGTAAATCCCCGTGTGGATTCCCGTGCGCACCCCGTCGCCCGCCACACAGCCGAACTTCCGACGTCCGGTATCAATCAGAACTCCGTCCACCTCGCTGCGGTGATTGGCACCATCGTGGCGAAAATTGGCGGTCATCGTGCCCGCCCCGAAATTCACATCCGATCCGAGAATGCTGTCGCCCACATAGCTCAGATGGCTGACCGCCGACCCACTGCCAAGGATGCTGTTCTTAATTTCGACCCCATGCCCCACCCTCACGCCTTCTCCCAGCACCACATCGCCGCGCAGAAAGCAATTCGGGCCCAACACACAACCCGGCCCGGCGAGAACACGCCCTGATACCACCACTCCCGGCAGCACCCGACACCCCTCTCCGAGGCGCATCCAGCCCTCGACCCACACCCCTGAATTCATCGCAACCACCTGATTCTGAGACTCTTCCGTCTCCAAAGCCGTCAGCAAATCCGCCACCACCAGAAACAAATCCCAGGGATGCCGTACGAGCCGCGATTCCCCGGCCTCCAGACACGGACCCCCCGCACCACCCGGCTCCACATGCGCCAACAAGGCTCCGGAGCCATCGATCAGGCGGGTGCCCGGTCGGGCGCCACCCAGCGTCCGCAAATCCTCCGCGCCCAACCAGGCAAAGGGAGCCCGCGACACGCCCTCTGGCATGCGGCCCCCATCCGGAAGCCAATCCCCCAGGCGCTTCCCCGCGACAACCCAATCAAACAGGTCCCCCGGAGCCGCCAAGGGCCACCACAAGGCGCCGCAATCAACAGCATCAGGTGTCGCGCTGCCGGAATTTCCTTCGCTCATACTGCGAGAATAGCGGCCTCCCCCGACAAATCAACACACCTCACCCGAAAAATTTTTTACGAAATGCATAAACCTCATTGACTCTCAGCACATTTTTTTAGTAAGATCGTAGAAAATCGGCTTTTTTACTTCGCAGACTCGGTGTGGCACCGCAGAACATCATCACAACCCTAAACACCATCAATCTATGAAACTGTCGTATCTTCTCGCTGGCTTCGCCACTCTAGCCCTGCCCCTGAGCTTCGCTCAAGCCGTCAACTATGCAGGCAATGGAAACTCCGGTTTTGGAGGAGTCATCAGCTCCCTCGACATCGTAGACGACGGCACAAACATTACCTTTACCTTAAACAGGGGTCCTGGAGATCTAAATGATGCTTTTGTGTTATACATAAGCGCCGCATCCGGCGGCTTCAATACCACCGAGAATTTTACTGACTGGGACGACCCTCTTCGCCGCGCCATTTCCGGATTCGACGGGGCCAACCGTTCCACCGTCAACCTTCCCTTCAACGCAGGCTTTGGACTCGGCTTGGAGCCTGGTTTTTCAGGCCTCTGGTCGCTTGTCGAAGGAGGCACCCATAACTTTGTCGCCATCGCAAATGCTGCCCCAGGCGGAAACAGCCAACCATCCTACGCCATGACAGTGTCGCTCGCCAACCTCGGCCTCAATCCAGGCGACTCCTTCCAATTTGTCGGCACCTACCTCAACCCAGAAAATGCCTTCCGCTCCAATGAAGGCATCGGTGATGGCCTCCCCTCCGACAACCCGGGACAGTCCGATGTAACCTTTACCGGCAGTCGGCTCTACACAACGATCCCCGAGCCCACCTCCGCCCTGCTGGCAGGCTTCGGTTTGCTGGCCCTGCTGCGCCGCCGACGTTGAGCTTCTTAAGGCTCTTTCCAGAACCTCTCATTCTCACAACCCCCGGACCCCTGCGGAGCCTCGGCCCGCAGGGGTCGTTTTGTGTGCTGCGAAAAGGAAAATCATGCTACCAGATTCGGAGCGGCCATGTCATCTTGATCCCCGGCGCGTGTTGTGTTCTTTCGAAGGTATGGTAGTGTGAGCCCTTGCCTGGTTTGGGGTAAGGCTGCGGGGACATGGAAAGTCCCGATGCACTCCTGCCCACCTTTCTTTCACTCGAATGAAAGATCGCCCTGAAATTTCCCTTCTTACCAGGCCAACAATCGATCTCCCAGCAATCGCCTGTGCCTGGCGTTGGTCGGCACGCAAACCATAATGATTCCCCCGCATTCCATTTCCCCCTCCTTGCGAATCTATTTTCGCGGCTTGATCGCCGCGATGCTCTGCCTTGCGGCTGTCATGCCATGTGGGGCGGAGGGGAGCGATGGGGCAAGCAACCCGGAAACGGTGCTGCGTCTCTCGGTGGAGGATGCCGTGCTGATGGCACTTGAGGGAAATCCGGAGCTGCGGATCCAGAGGCTCGAGCCGGTAATGGCTGGCACATTCGAAGCGCTGGAGCGCGCCCGCTTTGATCCCGTGCTCAATGCCGAAATCGTCGGCACGCGTGAGCGCACCGAACGATTTCCCGACGAACTGCGTGAACCAATCAGCGACCTGCGCGAATCAAGCACCGCCTCGCTGGGCCTGCGCCGCGAGTTTCCATCGGGCACCGAACTCGACCTGGGTATCGACTACCAAATCACCGATTCGGACCGGGTCGACGTCGCCCAGCACCGTCTACGGGGTGGCATTACCTTGACCCAGGCATTGCTGCAAGGCCGGGGCCGGGCGGCCAATCTGGCGGACTTGCGCCGCGCGCGCCTTGACTTGCAGGCTTCGGAGTACGAATTCCGGGCCTTTGCCGAGTCATTGACGAGCGAGGTTGAAATTGCCTACTGGAACTACGTGCTGGCGGAGAGCGAACTGGAAATTTTCGAGTCTTCGCTCGACCTGGCGCGTCGCCAGCGAGACGCCACCCGTGAACGCATCGAGTTGGGCCAAACGGCGGGAGTCGAGATCACTGCGGCCGAGGCCGAAGTGGCGCTGCGCCGCCAAGACCTGATCGACGCACACGCAGCCAAGGAAACCCTGCGCCTCACACTTGTGCGATTGATCCAACCGGGACATACAGGAGAGGGCATTTGGAACGCACGCCTGGAAGCCGTCGACACGCCGACCACGCCTGATGTGGACCTGGATCAGGCGGCCGTTCATGCGCGGGCAGCCCGCGAGTGGCGGCCCGAGATTCACGAAGCACGCCTTCGCCTCGCCAACCGGAAACTCGAAGTGGTCCAAACCCGCGACGGGCTTCTGCCGCGCCTCGATTTTTTCATCCGTCTCGGCAAGACAGGATTTTCCGACTCGTTTGGGCGTGCCGTGGCCAATCTCGATGGGGATGGGTATGATGTGAGCACCGGCCTGCGCTTTGAGATGCCCTTGGGGCGTCGAGCGGAGCAAGCACAACACCTGCGTGCAGGCCTGGATCAAGAAAGCGCCGCTCTGAGTCTGGAAAACCTAATCCGCCTGGTTGAACACGATGCCCTTGCCGCCCATACCGAGGCGGTGCGTGCCCGCGCACAAATCGGCGCCAGTGCCGTGACCCGCCGACTTCAGGAGGAACTGCTGCGAACAGAAACAGACAAATTCGAAACCGGGCTCGCCACAGCACTTGATGTGGCTCTTGTTCAGCGCGACCTGCTACAGTCCAGAATTGCCGAGGTGAAGGCGGTTGTCGATTTCCGCAAGGCGCTTGTCTCGCTGTATCGCCTGGAAGGCACACTGCTCGCCCGCCGCGGCATCGGCCCGCCCCTGCCCTCGCCCGTGGAACCCCTCGTCCAGGAAACGCAGCAATGAACGAAAATTCAAAACCCGGAAAAACAGGAAGATATACACTGCTTTTCGTCATCGCGCTTATTGGCGGGGCGGCTTGGTACTTCTGGTGGCACGACTCAGGCGCGAATTCGCTGCCCCCGCTGCTCACCGTCGAAGCGGACCGCGGTAGCCTGGAACAGACGGTGCTCGCCACCGGAAAATTGGAGCCTCGCCTCACGGTTGAGGTGGGATCCCAGATTTCAGGAAACATTGCTGAAGTTCTCGTGGATTTTAATTCCCGTGTCGAAAAAGGACAGGTGCTGGCACGGCTCGATACCACCGGATTCGAGGCCGATGTTCGTGAAGCCGAGGCGGAGCTTGAGAGCGCGGATGCGGCCCTGGATCTGGCCAGGATCGAGGCCAACCGACTTGAACAATTGCGCGAGCGCGACCTCGTCGCGCAGGCAGAACTCGACCAGGCCAAGGCGCACTACTCTCAAGCCAGTGCGGCACGCCGCACCCGCCTTCATGTTCTCGAGCGGGCGCAGACCGAATTGGCTCGCTGCACCATCTATTCCCCAATCGATGGCATCGTCATTTCGCGCGATATCGATGTCGGACAGACCGTAGCCGCCAGCATGACGGCGCCCGTGCTGTTCACCATAGCCAACGACCTGCGGAAGATGCACATCCATGCCCAAGTGCCCGAGGCCGACATTGGAGGCATTCGCGCGGGCCAACGCGCCACCTTTACGGTGGATGCCTACCGCCATGATTTCTCCGGAGAGGTCGTTCAGGTGCGCAATCAGCCCATCGTCGAATCCAATGTGGTGATGTATGACACAATCATCGAAGTGGAAAACCCCGAACACCTGCTCAAACCCGGGATGACGGCGACCGTGTCTATTGTCACTGCCGCGAAATCAGACGTCCTTCGCGTGCGCAATACGGCACTGCGGGCCCGCCTTCCCGACCAGATCCGCCCGCCCGCACCAGACCTTCCAAGCCCCGACGATGCAGCGGAGGGAGAAAGCTGGCACGCCGTGTGGTTGGTCAGCGGCGAAGGAGGCGATGCGCGCATTGAGCCCAGGGCCGTGCGCGCCGGCATGAGCGATGGCGTGCACACCGAAATTCTCGATGGGCTTGCCGAGGGCGACCTTCTCGCCATCGGAGTCGATGTGGCCGCGCAGAGGGAAAGTCCTTCGCGGGGATCGAACATCCTCGGGCCCGAACCCGCGCGCTTCTAAACCAAGCCCCCCACAGCGCCATGCCAGTCATCGAGATCGAGAACCTCCGCAAAACTTATTCCATGGATGGCGGATTGTCGGTCGAGGCCTTGTGTGGCGTGTCACTTTGTTTTGAATCCGGCGAGTTTGCCGCCATCATGGGAGCCAGCGGATCGGGGAAATCCACCCTGCTTAACATTCTCGGTTGCCTCGATCCGCCGACAGCGGGGCGCTACCTTCTCAATGACGATAATGTGGCTGCGCTAGAGGGTGAGCGCCTTGCGGCGTTGCGCAACGAAAATATCGGTTTTGTGTTCCAAAGTTTCAACCTGCTGTCCCGCACCTCCGCTCTTGAAAACACCGAACTGCCCCTGATGTATAACCACAGCGGACTCGGCATGACTGAGATCCGGCGCCGAGCCCTGGCCGCGCTCGACCGTGTCGGCCTCGCAGAACGTGCGGACCACCATCCCAATCAGCTCTCTGGTGGCCAGCAACAAAGGGTCGCCCTTGCCAGAGCACTCGTCAATGAGCCCTCGGTGCTGCTCGCCGACGAGCCCACCGGGAATCTCGATTCCCGTACCACGCTCGATATCATGGCTTTGCTTCAGCAGCTCAACGACCAAGGGATGCTGATTGTTATGGTCACTCACGAGCAGGAAATCGGAGCCTACACCCGGCGAATCCTCGAGATGCGCGACGGCCTCATCATCCGCGATTCACCAGTAGAGAACCGCCGCCACGCCAGGGCAGAGGCATCCGGCGAATCCACCACCCGCCTGAACGCCACCGAATCATGAATTTTCTCATGCTGCTTCTGGTCTGCTTCCGCGCCTTGCGGCGCAATGCGATGCGATCTCTCCTTACAGCCCTTGGGGTGGTGATTGGCGTGGCGGCGGTGATTACCACGCTGGGCATCGGTCACGGGGCTCGCTCCCAGATTGAGGAGCAGGTCAACCGCTTGGGGCAGAATGTGATCCTTGTTTTCCCAGGCAGCCAAAGTTTGGGCGGCGTCAGTGCCGGCGGTGGCACCGTCAACACACTCACCGTGGAGGACGCACTGGCCATTCGCGATGAAATACCAGAGATCACCGCAGCCAGCCCCGAGGTGCGCTCGCAACGCCAGGTTGCCTATGGCAACCGCAATTGGTTTACCCGTATATACGGACAATCCGCCGACTACCTCCATATCCGGCAGTGGCCGATGGAGGCCGGACGCATGTTCAGCGAGGAAGATGTCGCCCGTGCGACCAAGGTCGCGGTGGTCGGTCAGACCCTTGTCGAGGAGCTTTTCGAGGGTGCGAATCCTGTGGGCGAAACCATCCGCGTGCAAGGGATGCCGCTTGAGATCATTGGTGTACTGGACCGCAAGGGGATGTCACTGATGGGCTCGGTACAGGACGACATCGTGCTGATCCCCTATTCCACGGCGTTCCGCTACGTGTCGGGCCGAACCCATGCCATGGTAATCAATATACAGGTGTTGTCCGACGAATACATGGATATTGCCCGCGCGAAAATTTCCGACCTCTTGCGCGAGCGTCACAGACTGAGACCCGAACAGCCGGACGACTTCACCATTCAAACCCAGGAGGAAGTGGCGCGCACGGCAACCGAAACCTCACGCACGATGACTATTCTTCTTGGTTCCATTGCCGGCATCTCGCTCTTTGTCGGCGGTATCGGCATCATGAACATTATGCTCGTCAGTGTCACCGAACGAACACGCGAGATCGGAATCCGCGTCGCGGTGGGCGCACGCACGCGGGACATTCTTGGACAGTTTCTCCTCGAGGCCTTGCTACTCAGCTGCCTGGGTGGCCTGCTCGGGATTCTGCTCGGCTTCGGTGTCAGCACGTTGATTGCACACCATGCGGGGTGGGCCGTGAGTGTGTCAGTCGGCGCGGTGTTTAGCTCCTTTGTTTTCAGTGCTGCCGTAGGCATCTTCTTCGGATACTATCCTGCCCGTAAGGCAGCTCGACTCAATCCGATCGAAGCGCTGCGCTACGAATAATGAGCGGGCAAGGGGATGGACGAGGGGATCGAGGAACGGCCGTTAGGTTGCATCGGATTCGATTCCGCCGCAGGGCTCGTTTTTTCTTGTCTTGTCGCGTTCTTTTTGATTTAAAGGGGGATGCCCATTTCAAACCGTGTCCGGGGTGTCGCCCTGTCTGCCCTTTTTTGCCTTGGTCTGGGCGTGGACACTCGGGCTGGGGAAGCCGTTTCGGCGGCGCAGGCGGGAGCCTGGGAAAGCTTTGCGACAGAGGAGCATTCGCAGCAATGGGGGGTGTATGACTATTTTGACGGTGTGGATTATTTTCCGAATTGGAGTGAGGAGGGGGAATTCGCCTCATTTCTCAGCGGAGGGAACGCACCGTTGTGGTTTTTCACCACACAGGAGGATTACGGGGGGCAGAACCCGTTCCTTGGCGACCTGT
>SLCJ01000047.1 GCA_007125835.1 Verrucomicrobiales bacterium
CCTGCTGGAAGATGCGGTTGAAGGCGTTGCCGGTGGCGAACAGACCGTTCACCGCCGCATTCACCGCGAGATCGAAGTGGAACGCATTGCCGCCGGAGTTTTCCACCCGCACATTGTTGAGGACCGCCTCGCTGGCACCCTCGATTCGCACCCCGGCCTGGAAGCCGTCGCGCACCAGGACGTTCTGAAGGCTTGGAGAAGCCCCCTGGCGAATGTGGATCGAAGGAACCGCCGTGCCCGAGGTCGGCGACCCGGTCCGCCCGGCGAACCGCACCTCAACATGCGCCAGGCTCACGTCGCTCGAGTCGATGAACAGCGAATACCACGAGCCGGGCAGCGGCGTGGTCGCGGAGCCGTCGCCGTTGGAATCACCGCCGACCGTGTCATCGCGCTCGCTGGTGAGAATGATCGGGGCCTGCTCCGTGCCCTCGGCCGTCAGGCTGGCTCCCGCCTGCACCCACATATAGTCCCCATTGGTGAACTTGAGCACCGTGCCCGGCAGCAGCGTCAGGTCCGCCGAGGCACTCAGAATCAGGTTTCCGGTCAGATGGATCGGCAGATCCGAGCCGACGCCCCAGGTCTGGATGTCGCTCAGGGTGCCCGAGTTTCGCAGGATGCGGTTGAAAACGTTGCCGCTGGCAAATAAACCGGCGATCTCCGGGTTGGCAATCAATTGGAAATTAAACGCGTTGCCGCCGGTATTGAGAACCGTGATGTTCTCGAGCAGCGCCTGGCTTGCCCCCTCGATGCGCACTCCGTCGCCGTAACCGTTGCGCACCAGCACATCGCGCAGTTCCGGCGAAACTCCATCGCGGATGTGGATCGAGGACACCGTACTCCCCGAAGTCGGCGATCCGGTTCGCCCGGCATAACGCACCTCGACATGGGCAAGGCTCACATCATCCGAGTCAATAAAGAGGGAATACCACGAACCGGGCAGCGGCGAGGTCGCGGAGCCGTCGCCATTGGAATCGCCACCGGCCGTGTCGTCGCGCTCGCTGGTCAGGATGATCGGTTCCTGCGCGGTGCCCTCGGCGGTGAAAGTGGATCCCTCCTGCGCCCAGAGGTATCGGCTATTTGAAAACTTGAGCACCGTGCCGGGCGCGAGCGTCAGGTTCGCTGACGCGCCCAGAACGAGATGCCCATCGACCTGGATCGCCAGATCGGACCCGGTGCCCCATGTCCGCGTCCCGTTCAGCGTGCCGCCCAACTGGAGGATGCGGTCGAACCCGTTGCCGGTAGCGGTGACCTCGGTCAGCACCGGATTGGCCGCAAGGTCTAAGGCGTAGGCATCCGAGAAGGCCCCGGTCACATGGACGCGGGTCAGTTGGGGATTGCTCGATCCCTCAACCGAAATACCGCTACCGGCCACATTGCCCACCGTCACATCGTTGAGCGCGGGCGAGGCCCCGCTGCGGATCACAACCCCCGGCACGCGGCTGCCGCTGGTCGCCGAGCCGGTGCGTCCGGCATAGGCCACCTCGACATGCTCCAGCACCGAGCCGCTGGAGCTGCTGCCGGTGAAGAACAGACCAGCCCAATCCCCTGCCGCCGGATCGCCCGCCGCCACCTCGACCCCGGCCGAGTTGTCGCGCCATGAAGTGAACAGAATCGGATCCGTTTCGGTCCCCTGCGCCAGCATGGTGCCCTGCACCTCGATCCAGCGACCGTTGTTCAACTTGATCACCGTGCCCGGGTCGATGGTCAGGGTCACGCCCTCGGCGACCGTGACGCTTCCCATAATGTGGATCGTATTGCCCCAGTGGTCGTCCTCCGTGAGCGTGGTCGTGCCGAAGGTGCGCAGCGGCGGATGCTCGGGTGGGTTGGCGAGGGCGTGCATGCCCTCGGTGTCGTCCGCGTTAGCGTAGCCGATCAGCCGCCCGGCCTCGCGCGCCGCCACCCCGACGACCATCGCCAAGTAGTCCTCCACCGAGACGCCGGAGCGGAAAATACTCTCGGTGAAAACCACCGCCCGGTCCGCCGGGTCGAGATTGCCCACGTCCACTTTTTCCGCCAGCCCGAAGAAGCGCCCCCACTCGCCGAACACCCCATCCGTGCCACCGAAATGCACCGTCGAAAACACCTCGCCATCGCCCGGGCGCACGGTCGTAAACACCAGCCCGGAACCGGCGAACACCGACTCCAATTCCGCCATAACCCGCGCCGCAAAATCATCCATCACCAATCCCTCCGGCAGCTCAAACGCCGGAACATCCCACACAAAAATTCCGTATTGGCTTCTGAACTCGAAACCATACTCACCTTCAAAATTCAAGAAAATCACCTGCCCGTCAGTGCCTTGCGGCCATTCGGCCAACACCAGCCCGGGCAATTCGGGAAAAACAAGCTTCAGGGCGGGCGGGCCGTGAGCTGCCGTCAGAGTCTCGACCATCCAAGCGGCCGACGGGTCGCCTGATCCGGGTTCCTCCCCGGTGGAAATTTCGTCGTCGGGCAGCGCCATCAGCGGTCCGCCGGAACCGGCGGGAACCCCGGCCACCACCACTTCCGATCCGCCGTTCGCGGTCACCTCCGAGGGGATCGCGACAGCATCCTGGGACGCTTCCTGAACACCCCCGGGCACCGGTTGGGACGCGTCGTCCGACGCCTCCACAGGCACATCGCCGCCACCGAAAAGCAGCTCGTCCACCCCTGCGGTTTGGTAGTGAATTTCCCCCTTCCCCTCCCCCTGCGCGACCATCGCTTCCCCGGCTTCGGCACACTCGACGCCGACCGCATCCACCTGCTCGGTGCCAACCAAATCATCCACCATCAGCGCCATGGGAGCCGCCGAAAGCAAGAGCCGCGGCTCCATCGCCTCCAGCTCGAATGTCGCTCCCTCCCCCTCCTCATCGAAAGCAGCACGGCGGCGTCCGCGCCTTTCGGCATCGGCGCTACGGCGCGGAACAAACAGACTCCGAAGCAGGGGGAACATCGGCGGAAAGCAGCGGGTTCGCCGAAAGGTTTTTCGCCGAACTTTCGCCATTCTGGCGATTTTCGGCCTCTTGCACAAGATAAATTTTGAAAATTTTTTCATTTTGACCCCACAAAATTGATTTTTTTCCGGTCCTCTGGGTCTGAAAATGGTTACATTTCGACATGCCCCCCTCATTCCTCCCTCGCCGCCGGACCTGTGTTTTGCTGGTCCTGACCCTCGCCCTAACCACCTTGGCAAGCCCTGCCATGGAGACACGTCGTGAACGCCCGCTGAGCCTTGCCGACTTCCGGACCCAGGTGGCTGAGTTCAACGAAAACATCCATGGCAAGCTGCTGGAACTTGAAATCAACCGCCGCCGCCTGCTGGCTGCCGAGGCCGCCTTCGTGCCGGCCCTGGTGATGAATGTCGAGCATACCCAAAGCGACCGCCCCAATACCGTCGAACAGCGCCGCAGCCTCGGTGACGTCTCGCGTTTCGACGAGCGCAACACATTGTACTCCGCCGGCCTCGAATGGCTCGTGCCCAGCGGTGCCACGGTCGGATTCCGCTATCAGTTGCGCGACCTGAATAACAACCTGCAGGGCAGCAGCTCGCTGCCCTTCGAGTCGTCCTCCTCCGGTGAGCTGGTCAGCTTCCTCGGCTTCGAAGTCGTCCAACCGCTGCTGCGCGATCGGGGACGCGACGCCACGCTGGCCGCGATCCGGCTGGCGTCGGGCGAGTCGCGCCTCGCCTACGAAGATTTCCGGCGCGAGATGATGATGATCCTCTCCGCCGCCGAACTGGCCTATTGGAACCTCCACTTCGCTCAAGAGCAGCTCAAGTTCTGGGATGAATCGCTCAACCTGGCCATTCGCGTGCTCGAAGATCAGGAAGCAGCGCTCGAAGCGGGGCGCGGCTCGGACCTCGAGGTGTTGATGGCCCGCGCGGCGGTGGCCGACCGCCGCGCCCGGCGCGCCGAATCGTGGCAGCGCCGCATCGAGGCATCGAATGCCACCGCCTCATTCTTCGCCCTGGGTCCGGCCGAAGGTATACTGCTGGTCGCCACCGAAAGCCCCCTCCTCTCCCGCCGCCAGTATTCGCTGGCGGAAAGCCGGGCCGCCGCCGTGCGGGCGAATCCCGACTTCCGCTCCCAGGCACTTCGCCTCGAAATGGACGACACCCGCGTCGCCTACGCACGCAACCAATCCCTGCCGCAGCTCGACCTCACGGCCAGCGCCGGCCTGAATGGTCTCGGCAACTCCCTCGGCTCGTCCTTCAGCGATGTGAGCGACGCCTCGTTTCCCTCGTGGTCCGTCGGCCTCACACTGCGCATGCCGCTGGACAACGCAGGCGCACGCAACCAACTCGCCGCCGAACGCCTCCGCTACCAGAAAACCGCGCTTGGTATCGATCAGATCATTCTGCAAATCGAAGCCGCACTCGACAACGCCATCGCCAAAGTCGGGGCCACATTGGAAGCGGGCGAAAGTTTCACCGCCGCCATCGAGGTGAACCGCCGCATCCTTGAGAGCGAACTCGAAAGCCTCAGTGTCGGGCGCAGCGACAGCCGGACCGTCCTTCAGGCGGAAGCCGATCTATTCGAATCCATGGTCGCCGGCCTTCGCAACGAGGTGCAGCTCGCCCGCGCCGCCCTCGAGGTCGAACTCTACGAAGGCACCCTGCTCGAGAACCGCCGCATCGAACCCGACCGCGATCAAATCATCCGCCAGATCGCATCCATCCTCGACCGCGACCAATGGAGCCCGGCCCAATACCAAAGCTTCCTCGACGAATTCGGTGCCTCGCTTCGCCCGGACACCCTCCCCTGAGAGCGTCCGCCGCACCCAAACATAGCCGCTCCTCAAACACCACCCACAACCTCCTTCCCACCGGCATGAAACCCCACCCCCCTGTGGCCGCCGCCTTGGCCGCCGCCCTCGCGGCGAGCCTGCTCATGTCCCTCGCCGCGGCAGCGCAAGAAGAGCCCTCCGGCCTGTGGGTCGAGGGATTCACCGAGGCCTGGCGCGACGCCACCCTCAGCTCGCCGGTGGGCGGCATCGTCGGCACGATCCAGGCACGCGAGGGCGAGCGGGTGAAAGAAGGGAGGGTGATCGTCGAGTTCCGGGGTGAAATAGAGGAGCTGGAAGCCGAGCGCCGCCTCGTGCGCATGGAGGCGGCGCGCGGCGATTTCGAGCGCACCCGCGAACTTTTCGAACGCACGTCGGCGGTCAGCCGCGAGGAACTCGACCGCCACGAAGCCGAATACCGGATCGCCAACTCCGAACTCCAACTGGCCATGGAAATGCTCGAACGCACGCGCTTGACCGCCCCCTTCGACGGCGAGGTGATCGACCTCTACTCTCTTGAGGTCGGTGAGGCCAGACGCGAACGCGAACCCATCGTCCGCTTGGTCGATGCCTCCCGCTGCCGCCTCGTCGTCCACCTGAACGCGTCCGCCGCTCACCTCCCCGACGCGTCGTCCGCCGCCCGCGTCCGTCTTGCGGATGGCAGCGAAGTGCCCGGGGAAATCGAATTTGTATCGCCGGTGGCGGATCCGGCCAGCGGGCTGTTCCCGGCCAAGGTGCTGTTCGACAACCCCGGCAACTTCCGCCCCGGCATGGCCGCCTCCCTGTGGGTTCCGCATGCCACCGCCACGGCCTCCGAATCATCCGCGCAGCAATGAAACAGCAGCCCCCACCGGATGCCCCCGCCGCCACCGACCAAGCCGCAGCGGAACTCGCAGCCATGCTCGAAAGCGAGAGCCGCACCGGCACCGCATTCTGGAATGACTTTCTCCCCCGCGTCGCGGCGTGGACCGGAGCCCGCGAAGCCGCCGTTCTCCGCCAGACGGGGATGGCGGAACGCGGCACCGCCCCCTCCTGGTCGGTCTTCGCCATCCACCGCGCGAGCGGTGCCCCCCTGCCCACCGTTCTCGAAACCCACGCCGAGGAACTCGGCGAAGCACAGGACAGGCGGGGGCAATGGCATCTCGTTACCAGAGACACCCGTGGCAACGCCGTGCGTCTGCTGGGGCTGCCCCTCGCAGGCACCGGCGAATCACCTCCGGCCATGATCGCCATCACCACCGAGCCAGCCAACGGCGAAGAAAATCCGGAAACGGTCTCCCGCCTCCGCCTCGCCGCCGCCATCCCCGCCGCCGCCGTAATCCGCGAGGCGCTGACCCGCGCCCGCGCCGACACCGAACGCATGGCACGCGTCGTCGATGTCGTCGCCCGCTCCAGCGAAAGCGACCGCTTCCTCGCCTCCGCCATCGCTTTCTGCAACGCCCTCGCCGCCGCAGGGCCATGCGACCGCGTGAGCCTCGGCTGGCGGCGCGGCGGATTCATCCGCCTTGCCGCCATCAGCCGCATGGAAAAATTCGAGCGCCGCATGGAGGCAGCACGGCTCCTGGAAACGGCCATGGACGAAGCACGCGATCAAGACGAGGAAATCCTCTGGCCGCCGCCAGACGCCGCTCCCTGGATCGCCCGGGATCACGAAAGACTCGCCCGCCACCAGGAATCCGGCCACATCTGCTCACTGCCTCTGCGCGTCGGCGACGAGGTCGAAGGCGTGGTCACCGCCGAACGCGCCGAACGCCCGTTCGCCCCTGAGGACGTCCGTTTCCTGCGCCTCGCCTGCGACCTCACCGGCGGCCGCCTGCACACCCTACGCCGCTCCGACCGATGGTTCGGAGCCCGCTGGGCCACCCGCGCACGCGACCTGGCCGCCAAGGCGGTCGGCCCCCGCCACACATGGGTCAAAGTGCTCGTGATCGCCCTGTCGGCGCTGTTCGCCACCCTCGCCTTCACCCGCGTCGAACACCGCCCGCGCGCCGACTTCGTCCTGCGCAGCGCCGAACTCACACACCTCACCGCCCCCTACGACGGCTACCTCGCCGAAGTATTTGTCCGCCCCGGCGACATCGTCGCCGCCAGCCAGCCGCTGGCCCGCCTCGACACCTCGGATCTCGAACTCGAACTCACCTCCGCCACCGCCGAGGCCGACAGCCACCGCCGCACCATGGAAAAAGCACGGGCCGACCGCGCCCTGGCCGACATGCGCGTCGCCGAAGCCCGCCTCGCCCAAACCGAAGCCCGCCTCGAATGGCTCAACCACCGCCTCAACCAGGCCACCGTCCTCGCCCCGCGCGACGGCGTGCTGATCGAAGGCGACTGGAGCGACCGCATCGGCGTCTCCGTCAAACTCGGCGACCCCCTCTTCCAAGTCAGCCGCCTCGATCACCTCTATGTCGAAGCCCGCCTCGACGAGCGAGACCTCGACCACCTCCAGCGTGCCACCGGAGGCGAAATCGCCTTTGTCGCCAGACCCCGCGAATCCTGGCCGGTAGTCATCGACCTCATCCACCCGGGAGCCATCGAGGGCGCGGCCGGACCCGTCTTCCTCGTGCGCTGCTCATTCCCCGACGACCCCCAAACCTGGTGGCGTCCCGGCATGAGCGGCGTCTGCAAATTCGACTGCGGCCCCCGCCCCCTCCTCTGGGTCCTCTCCCACCGCACCATCGACTTCCTCCGCCTCCGCCTCTGGAGATAGGAGGTCAGAAACCTGAAGGCTGAAACTTGAAGGCTGAAACCTGAAACCTGAAACCTGAAACCTGAAACCTGAAATCTGTAACCCTCACCCCTCCCAAGTGTCACCCATGTTCTGGCCTAAATCTGTCACCCATGTTCTGACCGCGCCGCTCACTGCTCACTGCTCACTGCTCACCGATCACTTCTCACTGAAAACTAAAAAACAGCAAACTCCCCCCATGCCCCCAACCAAAACCTTCAGCGAATCCTGGTATCGCATCGCCGATCGCCGTGTTTCGCTGCGCCCTGGTGTGAAGGTCAGCCGCCAATACTTTCGTGGCGAACGCTGGCATGTGATTGAAAACCCGATGAGCAACCAGTACTTCCGCGTGCGCCCGGAGGCCTGGGAATTCATCGCCCGCCTCGACGGCCGCCACACCGTGCAGGAAGCGTGGGAAGCCTGCCTCGCCCGCTTCCCCGACGCCGCCCCGGGGCAGGAAGCCGCCATCCGCCTGCTTGCCGGACTCTACAATTCCAACCTCCTCCAGTACGACCTCGCCGACGATGCTTCCCGACTTTTCGAGCGCTTCCGCAAACGGCGCCGCAAGGAAATTGGCGCCCGCCTTGCCGGCATCATGTTCCTGCGCATCCCGCTCTTCGATCCCGACCGCCTGCTCATCCGCACCCTACCGTTGGTCGGCTGGCTGATCTCCTGGTTCGGTGCGGCGCTGTGGCTGGTCGTCCTCGCCCTCGCCGGCAAGACACTCGTCGACCACTGGCCCGCCGCCGTCGCCCAGGGCCGCTCCATTCTCGCCCCGGACAACCTACTGCTCTTGTATGCCTCGCTCGTCTTCGTCAAAATTTTCCACGAGTTCGGCCATGCCTGGTTCTGCCGCAAGTTCGGCGGCGAGGTGCATGTGATGGGGGTCATGTTCCTGATCTTCACCCCCCTCCCCTACATGGATGCCACTTCCAGTTGGGGATTCCGCAGCCGCTGGCAGCGCCTGCTGGTCGCCGCCGCCGGCATGATCGTCGAACTCTTCGTCGCCGCCATCGCCGTCTTCATCTGGGCCGCCACCGCTCCCGGCGCGATCAACTCGATCGCCTACAACATGATCTTCATCGCCTCCGTGTCGACCATCCTCTTCAACATCAACCCTTTGCTGCGCTTCGACGGCTACTACATGCTCTCCGACCTGATCGACATCCCCAACCTCCACCAGCGCTCGTGGAAATGGATCTCACACAATGTGAAACGCCACGCCTTCGGCATGCGCCACGACCCCGCCCCGCGCACCGCCCCGCGCGAGCGCCCGTGGCTCTGGTCATTCGGCATCCTCAGTAACATCTACCGCATTGTGATTTTCGCCGGCATCCTCCTTTTTGTCGCCGATCAATTCCTCTTGCTCGGCATCCTCATGGGCGTGATCTGCGTCACCGGCTGGATCTTCGTGCCGCTGGGCAAATTCACCCATTTCCTCGCCGCCAATCCCGCCCTCGATCGCAACCGCGGACGCGCCGTCGCCGTCACCCTCGGCACCCTCGCCCTGCTGCTCGGATTTTTCGGCGGTGTCCCGTTCCCCTCGCATTTCCGCGCGCCCGGGGAAATCCGCGCCGTCGAACGCGCGAGCGTCGCCACGGGAATCGACGGCCTCCTCACCGTGATCGAGGCCAGGCCCGGCGATCCCGTCGCCGCCGGTTCGCCGCTCGCCCGCCTCGATCACTACGCACTCGAACCACGCCGCCGCGAAACCATCGCCCGACTCGCCGAAATCGACGCCCAGCTCGCCGACGCACGCCACGCCAGCCCATCCGCCCTCCAGCCTCTCGAACGCCAGCGCCAGTCCGAAGCCGCACGTCTCGCCCGCATCGAGGCCGACCTC
>SLCJ01000410.1 GCA_007125835.1 Verrucomicrobiales bacterium
TCCGATTCGGTCTCGTTGCGGCTGCCGCCCTGCCAATGCACCTGCGATTGTTCGTAGCGGGCGGTGGTGATCTCGCGAAAACGCATGCCGACAAACATCGGGCGGCGCAGCACGATCTCGTAGGCCTCGCCCTCGGGCTCGTCGGCAGCGGCAGCAGCGGCTGCCTCGTTCGGCACACCATTGCCGTCCCCCCCCTCCCGCTCCGCCGCATGGCCAAGAAATGGCGCACCGAGAAACAGGGCCGCGACAAGCGGAGCCGGAAGGAGCTTTTGGATTGAGGTGTTCATGGCGTCGGGCCGGGCATCCGGCCGCTGGTATGGCTGTCCGCCTCCGTCAGTCCAGAGTTTGCGGAGGTGCTGGGACGGGATCAAGAGGGGTTACGGGCACGGGCTCGCCGCCGTTGCGCAGATATTGCAACAGTGGCGAATCGGTGGACAGTAGCACCGTGGTGTCGTCGCCAAGCGAGGTGCGGTAGGTTTCCATGGTGCGCAAGAATCGATAAAACTCGACTGAGTCGGCCGATTGATTGAGTGCGGCAGCGTAGATATTGGTAGCCTCCGCCTCGGCCTCACCTGTGATCTCCTGCACGCGGCGGTAGGCTTCAGATTGGATGCGGTTGACATCTCGCTCCATGTTACCCAGAATGCGCTCAGCTTCCCCGCGGCCCTCCGATCGGAAGCGCTCGGCGATCTGCTGACGCTCGGAGATCATACGCTGGTGGATGTCTGTCTCGACATCAGGATTGTAGTTGATCCGTTTGAAGCGGATGTCGAGCAGTTCGATGCCGAACTCAGCGAGCTTGGGGACGGACTCGTTGAAGATGCGTTCTTCGATGGCGGGGCGTCCCGTTTCGATGGGTTCGAGCATGGCGGCCTCACCGAGGATTTCGACGATTTCGTCGGCTCCATCGGGCTGGCGGTCGGGCGTGGTACGAATGATTTCAATCAGGTCGTGAGCGGCGACGGCATCGCGCGTTTCCGAGCCGAGAATGGCGTTGAGGCGGGAGCGTGCGCTGGCTTCGTCGCGCAGACGTTCGAGGTAGGTTTGCGGATCGGAGACGCTCCAGCGGGCGAAGGTGTCGACAATGACGAACAACTTGTCGCGGGTGGGCATTTCGGAGGCTTCGCCATCCCATTCGAGGACGCGGCGCTCGATCCGGTTCACGGTGTCAATGAACGGGGCCTTGAGTTTGATGCCGGCTTCGCGGTGGGTGGCGACCGGATCGCCGAAGCGGGTGATGATCACCTGCTCCCATTCGCGGACGATGAAAAGGGAAGACGAGGCGAGCACGCCAAGCCCGGCGACGATGATGAGGAAAAAGGCATGGATGGGTTTCATATCTCTGGAAAATCTGGATTTGTGTTTTGGGCGCGGGGCCAGGTGTCAGTTGCTTGAATCAAGCTGGAGAAGCGGCAGCACACCGGCGGCCCCCTCGTCCATGATGATGCGGCGGCGGAAGGTGGGCAGCACCTCGGACATGGTTTCGAGATAGAGGCGCTGGCGCGTGACCTCGGGTGCCTTGACGTATTCGTCGAACACGGCGCGGAAGCGCGTCGCATCCCCCTCGGCCTCGTTGACGCGGCGGGTGGCGCGGCCCTCGGCCTCGGCGATGTTGCGGTCGGCCTCACCGCGGGCACGGGGGACGATGCGGTTGAACTCACCACGGGCCTCGTTGATAAGACGTTCACGCTCCTGCTGGGCCTGGTTCACCTCGTTGAACGAGGGCTGGACGGGGACGGGTGGCGTGACATCCTGAAGCTGGACTTGGTTGATCTCGATGCCGAGTTCGTAGCGGCGGGAAATTTCCGACAGTCCCTCGGACACTTCGCGAGCCACATCCTGACGGCCGACAGTGAGCACTTCGTCGACGGAGCGGTCGCCGATGACCTGGCGCATCACCGATTCGGCGGCGGCGCGCAGCGTGCCTTCGGGATCTCGCACACGGAAGAGGAAATCCATGGGTTCATTGACACGCCACTGGACGACCCACTCGACCGCCACCGCATTGCGGTCGCCGGTGATCATGGAGCGTTCCTTTTCCTGTTCGTTGCGGGTGGGGGCGCGGCGTGCGAAATCGGGATCGCCGGCGGCACCGCCGAAGACCATGTTGAGCTGGCGTTCGGTGGGCACAATGATGTGGCGGTCGATGCCGAAGGGCAGTTTGTAGCGCAGGCCCCGGGGTTCGGTTTTGATGTATTCACCGAAACGGAGCACCACGGCCTGGGAGTCCACCGGCACGGTGTAGACCGAGGTGAATGCTCCGGCAAGGATGACCAAGCCGACAAAGATGGCGGCGATGGTTTTGCCATTGAACCAAGCGGGAAGCTGGGGCGGGTTGATGGTGACGGTTTGGGGTGGTTTCCAGTTCATAGTGGGTGTTCGTCGTATTTGAGGGTGGGGTTCCGCTCCGGCTTGCGGACGGGCGGTGTGTCTTGTGGGAGAGGATACGGTGGCGGGCGCTCAGAGGATGGCTCCGGGGCGGTAGGCGGCGGCTTCGGGGTGGCGGGCTGCGATCGCGGAGACGGCGGCGGAAAAAGCCCCGATTTGGGCTCCGGCGGCCCCCACGGCGCGGGCTCCGCTGGCGAGAATGGCGTCGAGGGTCGCCGCATCCAGCGACAGGCGTGGATCGGCAGCGAGCCGGGTGGCCAGGTCGTTGCGATCAATTTCACCGGCACGCATCGCGCGCACCACGGCCACGGCGTGTTCCTTGATCGCTTCGTGCGCCGTTTCGCGCCCGACGCCACGTTTCACCGCCGCCATAAGCACGGTGGTGGTAAGCAGGAAGGGCAGGTAGTGGCGGGTCTCGCGTTCGATCACCGCAGGGTAAACCTCCATCTGTTGGAGAATGACGAGAAAGGTCTCAAGCAGGCCGTCGAGGGCGAAAAAGGCATCGGGCAGCATCACCCGCCGCACCACCGAGCAGCTCACATCACCTTCGTTCCACTGGTCGCCCGCCAGGGCTCCGCCCATCGTCAGGTAACCCTGAAGAAGCACGGCAAAACCATTGAGACGCTCGCAGGATCGCGAATTCATTTTGTGCGGCATCGCCGAGGAGCCGGTCTGCCCGGGGGCGAATCCCTCGCCTGCGGATTCGTGCCCGGCCATCAGGCGCAGCGTCTTGGCAAAGGATGAGGGGCCCGAGGCCAGGCGCACAAGCAGCGCCACCACGGCGTGATCGAGCGAGCGAGGGTACACCTGCCCGGTGGCTCCCATGACGCTTTCCATACCGAGGTGCCGGGTGATGCGCTCTTCCAACGCAGCGACCCGCGAGGCGTCGCCATCAAAGAGCGAAAGGGAATCGACCTGGGTGCCCACCGCGCCCTTGAGTCCGCGCACCGGGTAGGAGGCAAGAAATTCCTCCAGCTGACGGAAAGCAAGCAGCAGGTCTTCGCCGAACATGGCGAAGCGCTTGCCAAGCGTGGTCGGCTGGGCGGCGACGTTGTGAGTGCGCCCGGCAATGACCAGGCCACGGTATTCGTCGGCGCGGGTCGCGAGAAGGGCCAAGGCCGCCACCACGCGGTCGCGAACCAGTTGCAGAGCCCGGTGAATCTGCAATTGCTCGACATTTTCCGTGAGGTCGCGCGAGGTCATCCCCTTGTGGATCTGCTCGTGTCCAGCCAGCGCGCAGAATTCATCGATGCGGGCTTTCACGTCGTGGCGTGTCTCCCGTTCGCGGCGGTCAATGGAATCGAGGTCGACCTCGTCGCGCACGCGCTCATAAGATTCGATAGCAGCTTCGTCGACGGGCAGACCAAGGTCGCGCTGCGCCTTGAGGACGGCGATCCAAAAATCGCGCTCGAGAAGGACGCGCCCGCGCGGACTCCAAATCTCACGCATGGCCGGGGTGGCGTAGCGCTGGGCAAGCACGTTGGGTATGAATTCAGGCATGGGAGAGGGGCTGTGAATCGGCGGCGGGCCGGAAATTTCGCGCGAGGGGGCGGAAGATCGCACAAAAGTTGGCGGCGGGCCAGTTGAATCGTCGGTTTTATGACTGACGAACGTCGCCAACCGACGGAAAAATAGGGAACTTCCGGCCCAATTGGCTGTTTGATCGCAAGACTGGCCTTGTTTATGGTTCCGGCGTGAACAAAAAGGCGTGCCGCACACGTCTTCCTACGCAGCGCACAGGCAATCCCATGAAACCCATCTTTCCATCCCCCCATTCCCGGCTGGCTGCCATCACCCTCGCCGCCGCGCTGTGCCTTCCCATCGCCGCCGAAGATGATCCATTCGCCTTCCCGGAAATCCCGGCGCCGGGCAATGCTCCCCAAGTGACGGCTCCCTTCGGCCGCCAGTCGGCGGACGAAGGGGACGCGGACGCCGGAGCGGACAATCCCGCCGACATGGCGAATGATGCGGAACGCGCTGATCAAACGGAACCCGCCAAAGCGGCCGACGATGCGGAGGCAATGCCGGCAGAGCGCCCGCCCTACCGCCGCCCGTCCCTGGAGGATCCCCTTTTCGATCCGCTGGACCTGACGCTGGACCACGACCAGGTCGGCGAACTGGCCAATCTGCTGGCCGCACTGACACGCGATTTCCCCGACCAACCCGCCACGCTCGCCCCGGATTTCCAAGCACATGCCTTGGGGATCGCACTGCGCCTCGATCCGCGCAATCCAGCCGCCGTGGTGGCCAACAGTCGGCTGGACGAGGGAGCCCGCCCCGATCCTCTAGGCATCCCGATGACCTACGAGGAGGTTTTTCAACTGCTGATGATCTATGCGGATCTGATGACCAGTCGCAGCGATGCCACCGCAGCCGACCGCGTTCTCGGTGCCTACCTCGCCGCCATCGGCACACGCATGCCTGCTCCCGGCGATGATTCGCTGCAAGTCTATTCGCGCCTCGCCGAATCGGCGGCGGCCGTCGATTGGTCGCCGGTTCTTCCACCACCCATCCTGCCCGAACCGGAACCCGCACCCGACACCGGACTGGCGGACGAGGACACGCCGGACCGCGACACGGAAGAAGCAGGCGAAGAGTTTGGTCCCGCCGTCGCGGATGCCACCCCCGAACCCGCCGTCGAGGCCATCCGGCTCAGCGGACGCATCGAAGAGCCCACGATCACCACCCGCACTGTCGTGCTGTCCGGAGGGGTGGATTCGCGCGCCGGCTGGCGCTCCGTTTCGCTGCGCGCGCGCGATTACGAGTTGCGGCACAGTTTTGTCGACGGTCGACACACCTTGGAGGCATCCAACACGCCGATTCGCGGACGCACCGAATTGGTATTTGACCGCGATTACGGAAGAACACTCGGCGATCGCTGGAACGATGTGGAGCGCCGGGTTTTCCGCCGCCGCTTCGAAAACTGGCCGCAAGGCCATGCAATCGACGTCAGAATTCCCAATTACCGGCCCAACAGCGGAAGCTCGGCGCTCATCGCCGTCGCTGTCGCCGCCGAGGCCATGGTGCGCAATGAAACAATCGAACCAGATGTCGCTTTCGTCGGAACCTGGAACGAACGCGGCAGACTCCTCTCCCACAGCCACCTGCCAGGCATCGTTCTGCTCTACGCAAACGAATGGAGCCCCGTTCTGGTCACCCCTCCAGGCCGCGCCCTTGATCTGGAAACCATCGCCGAATACGGAATCGCCCAGCCGTTTCTGAACACCCAGATTGTCGAACTAGATACATACGAGGAGATCGCGAACTTTGCCTTTGGTCGCCGCGACCCGGGCCTTCAGGACGCCATGGAGCGCTACGAGGAGATCATGGAACTGCGGCGGCGCATGGAGGCGCGGGAGATCGCCTCCAATTACGCCGTGCGCGAGAGGCTGGAGCGCATCGTCGCCGACGCCCCCAACCACATCTCGGCCCGCATGCTCCTGCACGCCGGCGAGGCGGTCGCGCGACCGCTCACCCCGCGCGAAACCCATGAGGTTGTCTCGCGCCTCTATAGCAGCCTCGAGCAAATGACCGAGAACGACCTTGGATGGGTCTCGGAACGCGAGGGCTTGGATTCGATCGAGGTGTTCGGTGAACGGCTCCGTGAATTGGGCCCGCGCCTGGACCCCGGAGTGCGGCGACTGGAATTGCGCTTCAATGATGCCACCAACGCCATACGCGAGGCCCTTCGCATGCGTGACCGAACCACCGGCACCGCCGGGCGCCGGATCGAGCAGGCGCGGCAGGCGGTGATCGAGGGAAGAGAGGCCATCAATGCGGAATTCGGGTTGTAATCCCGGCTCTCCTCATGCAGCATTCGCCTGCATGCCGGGCAAGCCCGGCCTTTCCCTTTCCCGCGCCGCGCCATGTCCGCCACCCGCATCGCCTATCTCTTCTCCCGCTATCCCGTGGTGTCGCAGACCTTTTGCGACTCGGAAATGCTGGCGTTGGAGGCTGCCGGCATCGAAGTGCATGCCGCCTCCATTCATCCGCCCCGCGATAGCCTGCGCCACGAACGGCTGGCCGACCTGCGCGCCCCGGTCCATTACCCTCCGCCTCCCTCCGTTCTCCAAGCTCTGGAGCGTGAAGCCCGTCGCGACGGCTCCTGGCCAGCCGAAATGATCGTCAGGCACGAGCGCGAGTACGGCCCGCATTTCCGCCCCGCCCTGCGGGCGCGCAACGCACTGTGGTTCGCCCGTTTGTTCAAGCGCCTCGGCATCGCGCATTGCCATGTTCACTTTGCCAACAGGGCCACCCACACGGCGCTATTTCTCAAGGAGATGGCCGGGATTTCCTTCAGCTTCACCGCCCACGCCCAGGATTTCATGGTCGACCTGGGCAGCGATACCCTGCTCGCCGAAATGGCCGAGGCGGCGGCTTTCACCATCGCCGTGAGCGATTTCAGCCTCGACCTGCTGCGCCAAAAGTGCCCGGGAGCAGCACAGCGGATGCGCCGGATTTACAATGGCCTGGACCCGGGCGCATTCCCACAGGCGCGTCCGCGCGCATCCGCCGGATCGCCCCTGCGGATCCTGAGTATCGGCCGCCTGATTGAGTTCAAGGGATTCCATCATCTCATCGCTGCCGTGGCCAACCTGCGCCAGCGCGAAGTAGATTGCGAGTTGCGCATTGTCGGCGAAGGCCCATGGCGCGAACGACTCGAAAAACAGGCGCTTGGCCTCGAAATCGGCGACCACGTCCGATTCCTCGGCACCAGGACCCAGGATCAGGTAAAGCGGGAATTGCTCGATGCCGATGTTTTCGCATTGGCCAGCATCGTCGATGAAAAGGGAGCAAGCGACATCCTACCAACCGTGATCACCGAGGCCATGGCATGCGGCTTGCCCGTCGTTTCCACCACCCTGGCCGGAATTCCCGAAATGGTCGATCACAGCAAGTCCGGGATTCTCGTCGAGCCAGGAAACGAGGCGGCACTGGCCCAGGCCCTAGCCGATGTCGCCGATCCCGAAACCGCACGCAGAATGGGCCTTGAAGGCAAACGCCGGGCCAACGAAATTTTTTCCTTCGCCGCCACGGCTGAAACCCTGGCCCGGGATTTCATCAGCCTGGCACCAGAAGCGGACCCGCCTCCCCGCCCCTCCCGCATCTGGTTGGTGGACTCGCTGCCCAACCCAAAAGCAAACGCCCCACTCGCCATCGAACACCAGTGGATTGCCGGAAGAAAAGAGTTTCTCGCCCTTGTGCTGTCGCGGCAAGGCGAATCCCAGCCCGCCGATCCACCCCATCCCGGCACCGAGTGGCTGCCCGACGGCGTCTTACTCGAGGCAGAGTGGCGCGCACACCCCGACCTCCGCGCCCGCCTCGAAGCCCTGCGCAGCGAACTGGGCGAAAACATCGATGGCGAATGGTTTTTCCAACAGGCCCGGCGGGCGCTCTGGGTCGCCCGCCTCGCCTCAGCAAGGGGATTCTCCTCGCTCCACGGAAGCCGAGCCTCCGAAACAGTCGTGGCCTGGATCGCCGCCACAATCACTGACATCCCTTTCACCGGTGTCTTGGAGCCGGGCCACCACCTGCCATCCGCCATCGTGCGCCGGATCAAACCCTGCGCCGCGGAACTCGCCGATCCCGGCCACGACCCCTTGCGACTGCGCCAACCTGAAGGCAAACTCATTCGCATCGGCCCACTCAAACACCGGCGGGCGGCCCAACCAATTGAACGCGGAGAACGCGAGTCCGCCCTAGAGGAATTTTTTGCCAAGTTGCCGGGTTGATGGTTCAATAGGTGTCGGTGCCTCACGCCCACACCCACACCCACACCCCCTATGAGCACTAACACTCTCACCCGCCACTCCATTCTCCGCGCCGCCGCCCTCCTGGCCCTGCTCTTCCTCGCCACTGCACCCACAGCCAACGCGCGGGAGATGCGCGCCGCCTGGGTGGCCACCGTCTTTAACATCGACTTCCCAAGCCGCCAGGGCCTCGACGCCGCCGCCCAGCAGGCCGAAATCATCCGCATCCTCGACACCGCAGCCGCCCTGCGACTTAACGCGCTGATGGTGCAAGTCCGCCCCGAGGGCGACGCACTCTACCGCTCGCAACTCGAGCCCTGGTCCCGCTTCCTCACAGGCACCCAGGGACAAGACCCCGGCTACGACCCGCTCGAATTTTTCATCCGCGAGGGCCGCCGCCGCGGCATCGCCATCCACGCTTGGATCAACCCCTATCGCGCCGCCGCCAATTCCTCCCACCAACGCGCCCGCTCACACCCCTCCAACCGCTTCCCGTCACACACCCACCGCGTGCGCAACATGCTCTGGTTCGACCCAGGCTCGGCCGAAGTGCGCGCGCACACCCTGCTCGTGGTGCGCGACATCATCACCCGCTATCAAGTCGCCGGCCTGCACCTCGACGACTATTTCTACCCCTATCCAGTCAATGCGCAACGGCAGGAAGCATTCCCGGACAATGCCACATTCCGGACCTACCAACGGCAAGGCGGAAAACTCTCCCGCGAGGACTGGCGCCGCGAAAATGTAAACACCATGGTCCGGCAGACCGCAGCCGTCGTCCGCCGCCACCGCCCGGATGCCGCGTTCGGTGTCAGCCCGTTTGGCATCTACACCCGCGGCCAGCCCGCCGAGGTCCAGGCTGGCCTCGACCAATACCACCAAATCTTCGCCGACCCTGTGAAATGGATGAACGAAGGCTGGGTGGACTACCTCGCCCCCCAACTCTACTGGCCCGACCGCGGCCCCCAATGCTTCCGCACACTCCTCGCCTGGTGGCGCAACCCCGCCGTAAACCGCCGCGGAACACCCATCATTCCCGGCATCGCCGTCGACCGCCTCGGCGGTACCCACAATTGGCCAGCCAGCGAAATCGCCACCCAACTGCGCCTCGAACGATCCATCCGCCCCACAGGCGGCTTCATCCTCTTTTCCATGAAACCCGTGATGCA
>SLCJ01000284.1 GCA_007125835.1 Verrucomicrobiales bacterium
AACCGTCGCACCCTTTGGCGCGCCCAACCAATATCTGGAACTCACGCCCGACAACAACCCCAACGCCAATGACTTCCGTGTGATCGTCAATGCGGTGATGCAGGCCGACTACACTGCGGCACCTGTGGGGTTCTCCTACGATTTTAACGAATCCACCGGCCCGGGCTTTCCCACGTCGCACGGATTTGGAACCGGGGCGGCCGATTTCAATCCCGATGTAAACACTGGCCAGGGCATCCTGGCGTTGAATTTCCGCAACGGAGCGACAACGCTCGGGCCCAATACCACGCTGGTTTCCGTGGGCGACCCGGAGGTTGACCCACAGGATCTGCCATCATACACGGAGGGAGAGGTCTACCGCTTTACCTTCATCACCAATTTCACCGGCGGGGAACAGACAATCCTCGGCCCGGATGGTGCCGAATTCCAGCTCGATCCCATGCAGGCCGCCTTCTGGATGTTCGATTACGATGCGGAGGAATACGGCCCGCGCGTGGTGATCGAAAACAACAACGACCGGGCATTGGACACCCACGTTTCATTCATCCTCAGGCATTTCACGGCCGCGGAACCAAGCCAACGTCAGACCATCTATGTCGACAGTTTCGAGGCCTCCGCCTATGGCGAGCCAGCGTCGATCTGGTCCGGCCAGGGCACCGATGAACTCTGGAGCAATAGCGAAAACTGGCAGAACGCCGCAGTGCCAGAGGAGGGCGCCACCGTCATCTTCGCCGGCAACGACAACATCGACCCAGACAACGACCTGCCCGCCGACACCCGCCTCAGCGAGATCATTTTCGAAAACACCACATCGACATTCTTCCTGCTGGGCAACCGGGTCGAAATCACCAACCGCATTGAAAATAACTCGGACCAAAATCAACTTCTTAAAATGCCCCTGCTGCTTGAGGAGCCGCTGATTGACATTGGGGCAGGACCACTGGGCACGCTGCTTACCTTGGATGGTATGGTTTCCGGTGCGGGCGGATTCCGCAAAACAGGAACCGGCGAACTCGAACTCACCGCAGCCAACGATTTCACCGGAGACAAAATTGTCGATCAGGGTTCCGTGTTTGTCGATGGCAATCAAAGCGCGGCCACCGGTTCGTGGCATGTGCGAGGCGGCGGAGCCTCGGGCACGCCGGTGGGCGGCGTGGCATCGTCCCTGATTTTGGGAGGCACGGCAAGCATAGCGGTGAGCGATGGGGGATTCATTCAGGTGGGCCACAATGCGGCAGCCGGGGGCTTTGCGGCACAGGTGCTTGACACGATCGGCGAGGTGGAGAACGAGGGGACGCTGTTTGTCGGGCGCAGCGGCACGATTTCGCTCGACGATGGTTCGTGGACGCAGGTTGGCGCGGCCACGGTAGCCACCCAGGGCGGCGGCCTGGCCACACTCAATATCCGTGGTGGAACGTTCGACTACCAGTCCGTCACTCCGTTCCACTTGGCCACCAGCACGTCCAACAACGCCGTGACCAGCCTCAACATCGACGGCGGCGTGTTCGCCACCGCCACCGCCATCCACAACCCGACCACCACCTTGTCACCCGAGGATTCAGCCTTTGCGAGAGTCCTCATCGCCAATGGCGGCACCCTGCGGCTGACCGCCGACATTGTAGACCTGTTCACCACCGCCGGTGCCAACCGACTTTTCGTCACAGGATTTGGCGGAGGTGCCGTGGATACCAATGGCTTCGATGCCACACTCCACGTGCCCATCGGCGGCGATGGTGCCTTCACCAAACAGGGAGACGGCACGCTGACCACCACCGCCTCCCACACCTATGCCGGCGACACCATCGTGGCCGGGGGCGTGATGGTGCTCTCCACTCCCACGCTCGATCCGGATTTTGGTGTGGTGGTGGAAAGCGGAGCCGTCCTCTCTCTCGACTTCTCCGGCACCAATGCCGTAGCCTCCCTGGAGCTTGGCGGCACTCTTCTCTCCGAGGGCACCTACGACGCCTCCACCCACCCGACCTTCCTCAGTGGCACCGGGAGCCTCACGGTGGGATCCCTTCCGGAGCCCGGCGACACCTTTGCCAGCTGGGCCGCAGCCCTCGGTTTGTCGGGCGATCCATCCGCCGACTTCGACGGCGACGGCATACCCGACCTGCTCGAATTCATCTTTGGCACAGATCCCACCGTGCCGGGCAGCGGATCCCCAGTCGTCACAAGCAATACCGACGACAACTTGATCCTCGTCTTTACCCGCGATGAGCGCTCCCTGACCCCGGATGTTTCCCTTGCCGTGGAGGCCGGCGCCGATCTCGCCACCTGGCCGCTGGTCTTTGAAATCGGCCCCACCACCGGCGAGTCGTCGCCGGGTGTGGAGGTCACTGCCAATGGCGACGGCACCGACACGATAACCGTCACAATCCCGAAGAACGAAGCACCATTACTCTTCGCACGCGTGCGTGCGGATGTCGATTCCCCGCAGGAATGACCCGACGCCTCCACACTCTCCGGACCAACCATCAACGCCTTAATCCGAACCAAAACCACCATGATGAAAACCACACTCCCCCTAATCGCCGCCCTGTTGCTTGCCTCAGGCAATGGTTTCGCCGCCCTGTATAATTTCGACCTCGCGCGCGACCGCGGCGGGGTTGTTTTCAACGCATCCACCGATGATTCCAACCTTGTTTGGAACACCGCCGCGCCGGCAGGAACCAGTTCGATGACGTGGAATGTCGTCAACACCGGGTTTGGCAACCTCAGTGGCTCCCCGGTCTCGTTCACCAACCTCTCCAGCTCAACCGGTGTTTCCTCGTCCTATGCGCTGTCCATCGGACCTGTCAATACCGACGGCTACTCCGACGAAACACCCCGCGATGGCGTGTGGACCAGCTACATGACGACAACGGTGGTCAACGGAGCCAGTGGCGGGCCGACCATCACCCTCAGCGGCTTTTCCCCGGGCGAATTTGTGAATCTTGTCATATACACAGGCCAGGCCAGATGGAGCGGAGCCACCACGGGGGAGTTCACCTTTGGAAGCATCACACGTTCCTACCTCCAAGAGGGGGGCGCCTTCGGCGGCGGGTTTGATTCGGTGGAAGGTGCCACATACGTTCGATTCAACGGTCTCGTTCCCGACGGCGATGGGAATATCACCGGCACATTCGGAGCACTGGCCGCAGAGCAGGAAGGCGCTGCCAGTCTGGCCGGCTTGCAGTTTGAGGTGATTCCGGAGCCAACTGCCGCCTTCCTGGGCGCGCTTGGCGTGTTTGTCTTTCTGTTGCGCCGACGCAACGGATAAAATGCATGGACCCTAGTCATCCCCGTTGGGGTGCTAGGCTCGATATCCAAACAGTTGATCAGAATCGTTGACCGATGCGCCTTCGCCTCGTTCTCGGGGGATGGCGGGAAATGGCTTGAACTCCATGCCTGAACGGGGGATCAAGTTGGAATGGCAGCCAATGTAGTTCGGCCGCTCGAATTTGATACTCCATCGACCAGCATGAAGGTGAACCGCCACGCCCATGCGTCTGGCTGGGGGGGGGCTTTTCGCTGTGCGTGCTCATTTTGCTTGAAAAACCACCGGGCAGATCAACGTTTCACGGCAACCCCTGATTCGATGCATCAACCCCTGAATCTTCTGATTCCCGCACTCCGGGCCTCTCTCATGCTGCCGTGGTTCGCCCTGTGTCCAGCGCTTGGATCCGAAACGGATACTGCAGTGGACTTCGGGCGCGAGGTGCTGCCCATTCTTTCCGGGCATTGCTACCATTGTCACGGCCCGGACGTTGGGAGCCGGTTTCCCCGATCCGAGCCGCTGCGGCTGGATGATTTCGAGGCGGCCATTGCGGAGCGAGCCGACGGCACCCGTGCGATTTCCCCCGGCGATCCAACCACAAGCACGATCATCGAACGTGTCCGCACTGAGGATCCTGGCCTCGTCATGCCGCCGCCTCAGGAACACAAACCCCTCAGCCCGGAGCAAATCGACATTCTCGTGCGCTGGATCGATGCCGGTGCCGAATACCAACCGCATTGGGCATTTGAGCCGCTGCCAAAGGAGGTGCCTGTGCCGGTTCCCGCCCCCAATGCGCATTCAGACTTCCCGATCCGCAACCCGATCGATGCCTTCATTCTTCAACGGCTGCAAAAGGAAAACCTCGCTCCCAGCCAACCCGCCGCACGGGAAATCTGGCTGCGCCGCGCCGCATTCGATCTCACCGGCCTCGCACCGGACAGCCAACTGCAACAAAAATCCGATCACGAAGCCATCGACCACCTGCTCGCCTCCTCCGCTTTTGCAGAGCGTTGGGCGCTGCACTGGATGGAGGTTGCCCGCTATGCCGATTCGTTCGGTTACCAATCCGATATCAATACCAATGCCTGGCCATGGCGCGACTGGGTGATCGAATCCTTTCACCAAAACCGCCCGTTCGACGAATTCATCACCTGGCAGCTTGCTGGCGACCTGCTACCCAATGCTTCCCGCGAACAGCGCCTCGCCACAGCATTCAACCGCATCCATCGCAAAACACAAGAAGGGGGCAGCGTCGAAGCCGAATTCCGCCAGGAGGGCATCAGCGACCGCGTCCACACTTTCGGCACTGCGTTTCTCGGGCTGACCATGGAATGCGCCCGCTGCCACGACCACAAAAATGATCCCATTTCAATGGTCGACTATTATTCACTCGGTGCCTTTTTCAACAGCATCGACGAATGGGGGCTTCTCCACGGAAACGCCGGCATCGCCCCCCGACCGGTCTTGCTGTTGCCCACTCCTGCCCAGGAAAAGCAAATAGCCGATGCCATGGCCAAGGTTGCTCACCACGAGGCGGAACTCAAGCACATCCGCGGCAACCGCGACGAAGCCTTCGCCCAATGGCTGGAGAACCGACCGACCACACCCATTTGGAGCGAACGCACCGGCGATTATCCCCTCACAGATGCGCCTGAAAACCAAATCGAAAACAAAGCCAGACCCGATAAACCCGGCACCTTTCACCCCGCCAACCAATGGATCGAAGGGCGCAACGGTCCTGCGATTGCCTTCAATGGCGACAACTCAATCCATTTCGACAAAGGGGGCGCATCGAACCAGCACGACCCGCTCAGCGTCTCTTTCTGGATGCGCGCCGCGACCGTCTCGCCGCGCCAGGTCGTATTCCACAGCACCGACGGCTGGGATCCGGGATACAACGGCTATGAACTGCTTTGGGAACACGGCCGATTGCGCTGGACGTGGCAGCGCGAATGGCCCGGCGAATGCATCAGCATCCAAACGCGGGAAACACTTTCCCCGGATGAGTGGATTCATATTGCTGTTACATACGATGGCTCCAGCCGTGCCAAAGGCCTTGCCATTTATCTCAACGGCAAGCTTGCTCCCACCGAAGTAATCCGCGACAACCTGGTGAAAAACTGCGGCAGCTTCAATGCCATTCATTTCGGTGCCAGGCGGCGCGACATCGGCTTCGCAGGCGGAGCCGTCGACGCCATATCCACATTCGACCGCGCCATCACAGCTGCCGAGGCCGCCACTCTTTACGATGGGGAAACACTCGTAAATCTCCTCGCCAAGCCTGCCGACGAACTCACCGCCGCCGATCGGGAAACTTTGCGCGAGTATTGGCTCTCCGCCATTGATGAACCCGCCAGCACCGCCACCGCCGAACTGAGAACCGCCCGCACCGCTCTGCGAACTGCCTATGACCCGGTCGCCGAAATTCCAGTGATGGAGGAAAGCCCCATGCCGCGCCCCACATACATCCTCGATCGCGGAGCATACGATTCCCCGACCGGCGACCCCCTCCCCCGCGCCACACCCCCATGGCTACCCTCATTGCCCGAAGACGCACCGGCAGACCGCCTCGCTCTCGCCCGCTGGCTTACCGCGCCTGACCACCCGCTCACCGCACGCGTCACTGTCAACCGATTCTGGCAGGAAATATTCGGCACCGGTCTTGTTTCCACGAGCGACAACTTCGGCATCGAGGGTGAACCGCCAAGTCACCCCGAGCTGCTCGATTGGCTTGCCCGTGACTTCGTCGACCACGGCTGGGACGTCAAACACCTGCTCCGTCGGATTGTCACGAGCACCACCTACCGCCAAGCATCAACCCCTCGACAAGACCTCGCCGAACGCGACCCGGAAAACAGGCTGCTCGCACGAGGCCCCGCAAAGCGCCTCACCGGTGAAATGCTTCGCGATGCAGCCCTCCAGGCCGGAGGCCTGCTCGTCCGCGATCTCGGTGGCCCACCGGTGCGCCCGCCACAACCCGAAGGCAGCATGTGGCGCGCACTCAATTCATTCCTTCCGGAATATCAAACCCAACAAGGCGACGACATCCTCCGCCGTAGTCTATACACCTTTTGGCGGCGCACCACCCCGCCGCCCAATATGATGATCTTCGACGCATCAAGCCGCGACGTGTGCTCCGTCTCACGCCAAAATACAAACACTCCGCTGCAACCACTCGTTACCCTCAACGACCCGCAATTTGTCGCTGCCGCCGGAGCACTTGGCACACGCATGCTTGCCGCCGCCGAAACACTACGCGACCAACTCGTCTGGGCATTCCACGAAGTCACGGCCCGCGCACCCCACACCGATGAACTCGATCTCCTTGAAGCACTTTTCCGCGACCAATCAGCCCGCTTCGCTGCCGATGCCGAAGCAACCACCGCTTTTCTCAACGCCAGTGGAGTCACCGCCCCAAACAAACCTGAAATTCACGCCGCCGCCGCCGTAACCGCGTCGGCACTTCTCAATCTCGACGCCTTCCTCATGATCCGCTAGCCTCCCCTTTGAACATCCGCAATCCACTCATTGGCAGGCACTCGTAGCCTGCAACCTATACCAGGTAATGTCCATGCACCCATTCTCTGTCACGCGCCGCCATTTTTTTTCCCGCGCCGCCGCCGGACTAGGCGGCATTGCTCTATCTTCGCTGCTTGGTCGCGACCTTCTCGCGGGCGGACTACCCCCGCTCGCGCACTTTGCTCCAAAGGCCAAGCGAGTCATCTGGCTCTTTATGTCCGGTGGACCATCGCAGCACGACCTATGGGACTACAAGCCAAAGCTCAACAAACTCAATGGCGAACCGCTGCCCGATGAAGTGCGCCGCGGTCAGCGGCTAACCGGTATGAGTGGAAACCAAACCGCCATACCGCTGGCAGGCAGCCACTACCAATTCAAGCGCGCCGGAAAATCCGGCATCCATGTCAGCGAGCTGCTGCCCCACACCGCCGGCATCGTCGATGAACTCTGCGTCGTTCATTCGATGTGGACCGAAGCAATCAACCACGACCCCGCCATTACCTACCTCCAAACCGGCTCGCAAAACGCCGGCCGCCCATCACTCGGTGCCTGGCTCAGCTACGGTCTCGGCTCGCTCAACGACAACCTCCCTGCCTTTATCGTATTGCTCACCCGCAAACCCACAGACCAGCCGCTCTACGCCCGTCTCTGGGGCAGCGGCTTCCTCGATTCAATCCACCAGGGCGTGCGCTTTTCCTCCGGCAGCGATCCCGTGTTTTTCCTCTCCAACCCCGATGGCCTCTGCGGCAGCGGGCGCCGTGCCATGCTCGACAAACTCAACGCCCTCAACCGCCGCCAGTTCGAGCGCGAACTCGACCCCGAGATCGAATCCCGTATCAGCCAATACGAAATGGCATACCGCATGCAGACCAGCGTTCCCGACGTCACCGATGTTTCCGGCGAGTCAGATTCCACTTTCGACCTCTATGGAGAGGACGCCCGCCAACCCGGCACCTTCGCCGCCAACTGCTTGCTCGCACGCCGCCTCGCCGAACGCGGCACCCGTTTCATCCAACTCTACCACCCAGGCTGGGACAACCACGATAACCTTCCCCGAAATCTCCCCAACCTCGCCCGCGAGACAGATCAAGGATGCGCAGCTCTCGTTACTGACCTCAAACGGCGCGGCCTACTCGAAGACACGCTCGTCATCTGGGGCGGGGAGTTCGGCCGCACCGCATACTGCCAAGGCCCACTCACCGCCGAAAACTACGGGCGCGACCACCACCCGCGCTGCTTTACAATCTGGATGGCCGGGGCCGGCGTCAAGGCCGGCTCCGTCTATGGAAAAACCGACGACTATGGCTACAATATCGTCGATACCGATGGCAACATCATCGATCCCTCGAAACATCACCTCACCCCTGGAGCCGTTCACGTCCACGATCTCCACGCCACCATCCTCCATACCCTCGGCATCGATCATTTACGCCTCGGCGCACGCCACCAAGGCCGCGACCTCCGCCTCACCGATGTCCACGGTCACGTGATTCGCGACCTGCTCGCTTGACTTCCCAGACGCCATCGCCATCCAGGATCCACCCCTCGTGTCTTCCGAGACGCCCCTGTAGCTTCGCTTGCACGACCTTCCGGCGCAAAGGAAACCGCGCCCAATCAAACGCCTGGGGAAAAGCGGTCGGGTCGCCCCGCAAGATGGGCACACAAGCAAGTATACGGTCACTTTCCAGCAATTCCACACCGTGGCGACCTTGGCAAGACGCGACACCGTTTGACTTGTTTGCGAATAGAAGTGACTCTTGGCGGACGGATACCTATCGCCGGAGAGAACCGGGTATTCCTCAGAATCCGCCACCAACTGCCGCCCGCCGATGATTGATAACGGATAATCAAGCACAAAATCCGGGTAGAGTGATCTGCGATCACCTTCACTCACGAGATGACATCGCCCGCCGGATCATGCCGAAATGGCGGTCTCTTTCCAGTAATTCCACACCGTGGCGGGTGGCGCAGGCATACACCAGGATATCGCCGAAAGATTTCCTAGGGCGTTGCCCCTCGAACCCAGTGCGCCGCCCTGGGTCCGACGAATGTCGTGCCATCCCCAGCCCCAACGGGGCGCGACCCGGAGGCGGCGGGTATTGGGTTTCGCCCCGTTGGGGCTGGGGGAATGGGTGGGGGGCGTTGTCCTAGGGCGTTGCCCTAGGCTACAGGGTTTCGCCCCGTTGGGGCAGATGGTTTTGTGCGGCGAAGGCGCAATCATTGGGCCATTCCACGGGTTGGGCGGCGGCGTCCCTCCGGGGTGGAAGATATTACGCGCCAAAGGCGCAATCACCCCGTAGCCCAGGGCGCCGCCCTGGGAATCATGGATCACGACACGATCCCAGCCCCAACGGGGCGCGACCCGGAGGCGGCGGGTATTGGGTTTCGCCCCGGTGGGGCTGGGTTGGGTGATGGAATCAATCCCACACATATTTTTCGTCGTAGGGGATTTGGTATTTTTCGAGGAATTTCCGGTATTCGTCCTGGAATGTGATTTTGC
>SLCJ01000124.1 GCA_007125835.1 Verrucomicrobiales bacterium
AAGGCAAAATTACTAACTACCCTGCTTGCCACGAGTCTGCTGTTCGCGGGCGGAGGCCAGGCGGCAGTCACCGTGCTCATCGGCTTCGTCGATGACGAAGGAAACGGACAATCCATCCGCAACGGCGGCTTCGAAGAGGGGGAGGCCGGGCAGACATTCGCGGAAACCCCGTTCTGGTCGAGTTTCTTCTCGGAAGGAGACAATTCGACTCTTACGATAGCCGGCAATACCAGTACCGGTGACCTGCGCGGACTGGCCAGCGGGTGGTCAGGAACGGGCACCCGCCAGCATCCGACCCAAACCATCCCGGCCAGCGCCTGGACCATCGCCGCCGGCGACTTCTTCAATGTCTCGGTGGATTGGCGAAACGGCGCGGGATTCAGCGGCCAACTTCAGGTGATCCTGCGTGTCGTCGATGCCCAGGGCGGCCTAGTGGGAGTGCTGCTTGAGCAAAATGACCCGCTGCAGACGGACGGCCAGTATCAAACGTTTTCTTTGACCTCTGGCGTAGTGCCCGAGGGCAGCCCGTTGATCGGCGACGGCCACCAGATCCAGCTCCGAATCCTCAACAGCGGCCCGCGGAGCAGTTTCGCCATCATCGACAACGTATCGCTTACGGCCATCCCAGAGCCCTCCGCCGCCCTGCTTGGCGGCCTTGGCCTGCTGGCCTTGTTGCGCCGCCGTCGCCGTTGACAGACGCCCCATTCTCCGACCTTCGCAACCGGTCGCTTCGGCTAGCACCCGAGGCGGCCGGATTTCGTACTCCAAATCCATATTCCCACCGCCCATGGTCTCTCTTTTCCGACGGTCGATCCTTCCCGCCGCCCTTTGCCTTGGCTGCACAGCCTTCTCCGTGTCCGCCGGGGATCCACCACCGGAAACATTCACCCATGTCATCAACAGCCCGAATGCCTCGGTCACTGTGGATTTCGTGCGCCGCCCGATCCGTTCGCCGAACTTCGGCGTGATTGTGCAGCAGGCCGACGGCTCTTACAGCAACTTCGAAGCGGATGTGCCGCGCACCTATCTGGGGACCGTGCGCGACCGTCCCGGCGCGGTGGCCGGAGCGATTCTGCGCGCCAACGGCACCGTCTGGGCCCAGGTCCAGTTTGAGACCGGCGCGGCCTGGACCACCAAAGGCGGTGTCGCCCGCGTCACCGGATCCGGCGGGTCTTCCCCGTTGTGGACGACCCAGCTTGCCGAAGAGGGAGGATTCGGCTCGACGGTCTATGCCGTGGAAAGCGGATTCGACATCACCTACACCCATTTTCTCGCCAGCGGCGGCACCCCACAGGGCGTGGTCGACAGCGTCGAGTTCTCTCTGATCGCCGGCAACCTCGCTTACCTGCGCGACGCCGGCATCGAACACCAAATCGGAAAAATCGTCGTCCGCGCCCACCAGGCGCAGGACCCCTACCAAACCGATGGCACCGACAAAAGTCGTCTGCTCCAGCGCATGCGATCCCTCTGGAATGCAGGCAACCCGATGGGCAACACCCACCACATGGCGGGGCTCATCCACCGGGATCTCAATGGCGGCCTGGCCTACGGCGGCTCATCCGGCGTGATTGGCACGTCGCTCGCCTACTCGGTGTCGGATTCCGACAACGGCGACTTCTGGTGGCTCTGGCGGCACGAAGTCGGCCACAACTGGGGCAGCGGCCACACCGAAGGCGGCGGCCGCACAGAAGGTGCCACCATCATGACTGGTGACAACGCGCTGTCCCGCTTTTCCAGTGCGGAGTTGGTCAAGATTGTGGGTCATCGCAATGACCGCGCCCACCTTTTCCAAAACCTAGGTCCCTACCCGCTGCCGCTGCCGCCTCGGGCCAACCTCACCACCTCCCCTTTCCTGCGCAACACGCCGGTCATCATCGACGTCATGGCCAACGACTCGGACATGAACGGCGATCCCATCTCGCTGCTGTCCTTCGACGCCACCACCAACCGCGGCGGCAACGTCAGCCGCGTCGCCGGCGCCGGACCCGGAGGGCGGGACCTCGTCCTCTACTCTCCGCCACCGACGATGAGCTCGGGCACGGATTGGTTCCGCTACCGCATCCGCGACGCCTCGGGCATGGATTCCGTCGGCTTCGCCGTCACACGCCCGCGCTCCATGGTTTTGAACCTTACCGACCGTTGGCGACTCGACGATGGTGCCGGAACGATCGCTGTCAACCAGCGCCGCGCCAGCCACAATGGCACCCTGCGCAATGGAGTGCTCACCGGGCAGCCGGGTGCCACCGCCGCCACCCGCACCAGCATGTATTTCGACGGCGTGGACGACAGGATCGACGTCCCCTCCCTCAATTTCACCACAACCGACCTCACCATCACCGCCTGGATCAAACGGGACGGAAACCAAAACGCGTGGGCACCCGTGGTCATGTCCCGCCATCCGTTCCTCAGCATCGCCCACGGCTTCGGATTCGGCACCAACAACGAGCTGCGCTACCACTGGGCCAATATGGGATTCTCATGGCAGCCATCCCCAGCGCTCATACCCCCGAACAACGAATGGTGCCTGGTCGCCCTGACCATCAGCCCGGGCGGCGCCGAAATTTTCCTGCGCGACTCCTCAGGGCTGCAAAGCGCACGCCACGAGGCATCGCACGTGGCCCAACAGTTTGTCTCGCCTGTGAGCATCGGCCACGACACACAACAAGCCAGCCGCCACTTCAAAGGCTGGATGGATGACGTGCGGATCTACCAAAACACGCTCAATGCCGCGGACATCGAGTCACTTTACCAACAGGCCGTCGATCCGCCGGAAGTGGTCCTCACCGGGCCGTCTCCCGAAGCCCCGATCCCCGGACTCGACATCCCGGTTTCCGCTTCGGTGGACTCCTTCCCGGAGCTCGTCGACCGCGTGGACTTCGTCGGCGACGGAGCCGTCGTCGCCTCGTCCACCAGCGCGCCTTTTCAATCCAGCATCCCACTTTGGGATGTCGGAGAACGCACGCTCCTGGCCCGTGCCTCCTACGGCGATTGGGGGTATCAGGTCGACTCGGAACCGGTAACACTCACCATCGCGCCACCTCTGCCGCCGGTTGTCGGCGTCGCCGCCTCGCCACCGGCATCCAAGTGGGGACCGACCCCCGGCACTTTCGTTTTCACCCGCGACCACGGCTTCGGCGAGGTCACGGTGTCATTCACCATCTCCGGCAGCGCTGTCGCCGGTGTGGATTTCGAGCCTTTCCCCACCACCATCACTTTCGCCGAGGGCGAGCTGACAAAAGTCCTGGAGGTCATGCCGATCGAAGCCGCACCAGACGGCATTCACGAATCCCTCACACTCACCCTGGATCCAGGCTCCGGCTACAGTGTGGGCGACGCCTCCACATCCACCCTGTTTATTGGCGACCACGCCACCTACACCTGGGTCAGCACCTTCGGCGGCAGTTGGAACACCGCAAGCAATTGGGACAGCAATCCCGACCTCCCCGTCTTCGGCCCCGATGTGGTGGTCGACTTCTCCCAAGTCAACATCACCGCCACCCGCACCCTGAACCTCGGCAGCACCGGGAAAATCGTCGGCCGCCTCATTTTCGGCGACACCGTGCCATCCGACCCGTGGGACATCCTCGCGCAGAACGGCCCGCTCACCCTGCAAACCACCATCGGCAAGCCCATTATCGAAACCAGGGACTGGCTGTCCATCATCACCGTGAGGCTCGATGGCGACCAGGGATTCGAGAAAACCGGTAACCACCCCCTGCGCCTCGACAATATCTCGAACGAGATCACCGGGGAGATCCTCGTGCGCGAGGGAGCCCTGCGAATCCGCAACGGCTCAGTGAACAACCCGACCGTCTT
This sequence comes from Verrucomicrobiales bacterium, assembly GCA_007125835.1. GTDB lineage: Bacteria > Verrucomicrobiota > Verrucomicrobiia > Verrucomicrobiales > SLCJ01 > SLCJ01. Next base: position 3,817 of record SLCJ01000124.1, read on the forward strand.
CAATGCCGCAACGATGGACCAGCGCTCGCTGCGAGTCACCGGCTCTGGCTCTGTGGACATGCCCCGGCTGGGCGCATCCGGCTCGCCAAACATCACTTGGTCGCTGCCCGCAACGACCCTGGATGATGGCGGCACGCTGCGCTTCCGCAACAACAACGCCGCCACCTACAATCATTCGATGGACGCCGCCCTCTCCATCGGTCCCGGCGGCGGGGTCATCCAGAACAATGGCGGCTCTGGCGTGCAAAACATCACCCTGAGCGGCACCCTTTCCGGCTCCGGGCCGCTGCTCTACGCCGCCGACGCCGGCCCAACGCGGCGACTCTCCCTTGCCGACGCCAACAATCCGTTCATCGGAAACTGGTCGGTCGTCCACAACGGCAGCGGCTCCGCCATCCTGCGCGCCGCCGCAGCCAATGCCCTCGGCAGCGGAACAGTCACCCTCGGCAACGGCGGGCAGCTCCTCAATGACCACGCCACCGGCCTCGACTCCCTGGCAGGAGTAGTGCTCGATGGCACAGACTCCGCACTGCTTCTCAGCCAACCGTGGAACAACCCGTCCGCAACACTGGCCATGATTGGCGGCACACCGGTAGCGGAACTGGGTGACGCCGCCTCCTCCATCGGCTCCCTGTCCGGAATCGATTCAGCCACATTGCAAGGAAGCGGCACCCAATCCACTCTCACCGTTCACCAACAGTACGACGATGAATTCGCCGGCGAAATCGGGCCGGACCTCCATCTGATCCAGGTCGGCCCGGCCAGACTCACGCTCTCCGGCGCGCTGGACCCCACCACCAGACTCACCGCCGCCACGGGCACGCTCGCGCTGACCGGGGAACCGGCGGAAATCACATCCATCACCCAGTCAGGCGGCGACCTTGAACTGCCCATGGTCGATTCCTACACGCCGCCGCTCACTCTCTCCGGCGACTACTCACACACCTCCGGCGTGCTCCGCATCCAGCTCCCAGCAGGCGGGCACACCACAGGCATGGCCTACCCGCTGATCGCCTATTCGGGAGCCCTCACCGGCCAGCCCCAGATCGAGTTCTCCGAGCCCGTGGCCGCTCAGATCGACTATGGCACCGGCGTGGACTCCGTGATCAGCGTCACCTTTGAGGACGCCGAGTTGCTGACCGTGCTTGCCTCGCCCCCCGAGGGCGGCAGCGTCGAAGGCGGCGGATTCTATCAACCCGGTGAAACCGCCACCCTCACCGCCGTCCCTGCTCCCGGCTGGCAGTTCGACGGCTGGGAGGGCGAGGGCGTCACCGAAATCGATCTCCTCGTCGCTACTGTTGAGATGGACGGCCCAAAAACCGCCACCGCCTATTTCATCAGCGACTACGAAGCATGGACCAGAACCCACGGCCTCACAGGCGAGGATGCCCATCCAGACGCCGATCCCGATGGAAACGGCATGCCCAATGAACTCGAATTCCGCTTCGGATTCGATCCCAACGATCCCAATTCCCGCCTCCGCATGTCCATCCGCCACGACGCAGACGGCGACCTCGCATTCACAATCAACCGCGTAATTCCAGAGGGAACATTCACTATCCAATCCTCGGCTTCACCGGGAGGCCCTTGGGAAGACGATACAACCATTCCCGTTCCCGCACCGGAGTGGAACCATGATGTAACCACAACCATGTCCGGAACCGCCCGCTTCTACCGCCTGAAATACACACCGTGAAATCCACCCTTCCCACCCATACCCAAACATTTGTGAAATCCATTTCCATCCTGACCGCCCTGTCTCTTGCCACCGCCGCAGCGGCTGAGACCGTACTCATCGACTTCGACGACGGCATCCCAGACAATGGCGTCCACGATCAATCCATCCGCAACGGCGGATTCGAGGAGGGATCGGCCGGCCAGACCTTCGCGCAAACACCAGTCTGGACGAGTTACTTCAGCCCGGAAGGCAACTCGGCCACCCTCACCTTCGACACTGATGTCCGCACCGGCGCGCTGCGCGGCCTCGCCAGCGGGTGGTCCGGCTCCGGCGTCCGCCAGCACCCGTCCATCACCATCCCCGCCTCCGACTGGACCATCGCCGCAGGCGATGTGTTCTCGCTGTCGGTCGACTGGCGCAACGGCCCCGGATTCAGCGGCAGACTCGAGGTGATCCTCCATGTCGTCGATGCCGACGGCAACCCCGTGGGCGACCCGCTGAACGGCGAAGTCGCCGCCGACCGCCTGCTGCGCCGCACCGATGCCCTCAATACTAGCGGTGAATACCAAACCTTCGCCGTCACCTCCGGCCCCGTTCCCGAGGGCAGCCCTTGGATCGGCAACCGGGTCCGCCTGCGAATCCTCAACACAGGCCCGCGCTCCAGCTTCGCAATGATCGACAACGTGTCCCTCACGGCCCGCACCGCCGAACCAATCCCACCACGCCCACAGCTGCCTGATAAACCAAACATCGTCATCATCTACAGCGACGACGTGGGTTTTGGCGATGTCGCATGTTATGGATGGGGGATTGTTCCCACCCCGAACATTGACAGTCTGGCCGAGCAGGGGATGCGTTTCACCAATGTCCACTCACCCGCCGCCACGTGCACGCCAAGCCGGTTCTCCCTGATCACCGGCGAGTATGCGTGGCGCACACCGGGCACCGGCGTGGTCTCGGGAGTCCACCCGCTGCTGATCCGTCCAGGCTCCGTCACGCTGCCCTCGATGCTTCAGCAGGCTGGCTACGCCACCGCCGTGATCGGCAAATGGCACCTCGGCATGGGTGGCAATCCCACCGACTACAATGCTCCGGAAATCAAGCCGGGCCCCCTTGAAATCGGCTTCGATTACTGGTACGGCATCCCCTCCACCAACGACAGGGTGCCCGCAGTCTACATGGAAAACCGCAGCGTCGTGAACCTCGATCCCGCCGACCCGCTCGTGATCTCCGTCACCGGCCCTGTGGGCAACGAACCAACCGGAGCCTCACACCCCCAATTGCAGAAATACTACACCGCCGACACCCAGCACAACGGCACCATCATCAATGGCATCTCACGCATCGGCTGGATGACCGGAGGAAACGCCGCACGCTGGCGCGACGAAGACCACGCCGACATTTTCGACGAAAAGGCAGGTGAGTTCATCCTTCAGAGCATAGAGGCGGAAAAGCCTTTCTTCCTGTTTCTCGCCAGCCCCGACATCCACGTCCCCCGCGCGCCTCACGAACGCTTCCAGGGCGTGAGCCCTCACGGCTGGCGCGGCGATTCCATGCTGTCGCTCGACTGGTCGGTCGGAGCCCTGCTCGAACGACTCGACGACCCCAACGGCGATGGCGACAACTCGGATTCCGTCCTCGACAATACCATCGTGATCTTCGCCAGCGACAACGGCCCGGTAGGTTTCGACGGCTACTATGAGTGGCCCCAGGGAAGCGGCGTCGTCCGCAACACCACCGAATTTCCCGACGGCCATGACTCAAACGGCCCACTCCAGCGTGGCAAGTATTCGGTGCACGAGGGCGGCACCAGAGTGCCTTTCCTAATCCAGTGGCCCGGTAGGATCCCGGCGGGCAGGGTGTCCAACGCGCTGTTCTCACACACCGATTTCATGGCCACTTTCGCCGCACTTGTCGGGCAGCCCCTGCCCACCGATGCCGGACCCGACAGCGAAAACGTGCTCGACGCCATGCTCGGGCATTCGAGCACCGGACGCAGCCTGCTCGTCACACAAAACCCCCTCGCCATTCGCGAGGGTAACTGGAAGCTACACACCAACAACAACGCCCTCTACAACCTCGCAACCGATCCCGGGGAAAACAACAATCTGAGCGGTTCCAATGCAGCCATGCGCAACCGCCTCCGCAATCTGCTCGAACGGATCGAGGCCACGCCGATGATCTCGCCGCTAACCGGGTGGTGGCCCTTCGACGAGGGCGAGGGAACCACCGCGCGAGACCTGTCAGGCTCCCTACGTACCGGCACGATCATCGGCGACACGACATGGCTCGCCGAAGACGACAAACCATTCCTCCGCTTCAGTGGGGAAAATGGCGAGGGCGTACGCGTCGGAGACCTGCCGGCGTCCAATGATGGTTTCACTCTTGCCATGTGGGCGCGCTCCTCCACACCCTCCTTTTCGGGCGGCGGCGCACTCGCCTCACGCCGCCCCGCTTTCGCCTTGTTACCCGTCAACGGCTCCCGCACGATCCGCTTCTTCGTCACCACCGCTTCCGCTGCGCAAAGGGAAATCACCTTCGAACTCGACGATGTGGCAGGTTTCGACATCACCGAGTGGCACCATTACGCGGCCAGCTACGACGCCGCCACCGGCACCATGCGGTTGTTCGTCGATGGCGTCGAGCGGGCCACCGCCGACCACCCTCCCGAAACGCTCCAAACCACTTCCGCCAACCTCTACCTCGGCTCGGACAGCGGCACCGCCTCGTTCGCAGGCGACCTGTCCGACATCCGCCTGCACCCGCTCGCACTTACCCCGCAACGGATCGCCAACACCGCCTCCAACCGCCTCGACGACGCTGATGGCGACGGCATGCTGTCCGACTGGGAACACCGCTACGGGCTCGACCCCTTCGACCCATCGGACGCCGATACCGATCTCGATGGCGACGGCTTCACCAACCTCGAGGAATTTCTCAACAACACCTCACCCATCATACCGGACGACGCCTCAGCCGGACTGCGTGCGCGATGGCCCCTCGACGAGACCTCCGGCTCCGTCGCCCCGGATGCAACGGGAAATGGATTCAACGGCCAATTGATCAACGGCCCGGGCTGGAGTTCCGGGCCGGGCCGCGCTTTTCTCGCATTCAACGGCGAAGATCAATACGTCGATGTCACCGGCCTGCCGGACCTCCACACACGAATCACCGTCGCCTGCTGGGCGCGCAGTGATACTGAGGAATGGAATGTCCCCGGCTCCCTCGTCTCGCGCCGCCCGCAATTCGTCCTTCACCCTTGGGCAAACAGCCGGCGGATCTCGTTTACAGTCTTTCATTCCGGCGGCACCCAGACCCACTGCGAATTCGATCTCGCCACCATCCCAGGATTCTCGATCACCGATTGGCACCACTACGCCGGCAGCTACGATGCCGCAAGCGGGGAAGTCCGGCTTTATGTCGACGGGATTCTACGCGCCACGTCTCACATCGGCATCAGCCTGCTCGACTCCGCCACCGGCCCCCTCCACATCGGGCGCGACGTCGACTTCAACCGCTTCTTCAGCGGCGCGATCGACGAGGTGTTCGTCTACGACCGCACCCTCGCCCCGACCGAAATCATGGCGCTCACCGCCGGCTTCGACGACGACAACGACGGCCTGCCAGACCACTTCGAGCGCTGGATCATCGAAAACTCACCAAACCACGACACCCTGGCCGACATCCACCCCGGCGACGACCTCGACGGCGACGGCTTCACCGTATACCA
>SLCJ01000176.1 GCA_007125835.1 Verrucomicrobiales bacterium
CGTTGACGCACTTCACGGCGGGTTGCGTTGTCCGCTGGCCCCTCTTTGTCCTCGCGCAGGCGCGCCTCAATGGCGTAGAGTTTGGCGATCTGCTTGATCACCCACGCCGAGTAGCGAGGCTGGTATTGGAGTGCATATTCGAACTTGCGCCGAATATGGGCAAGGCACGCCACCAGCTTGATGCCGGGTTGCCGGGCGGCAAGCGATGGATAAACCGAATAAGCGTCACATTGGAGGTGGCCTGCAAAGGGCCGTTTCGAACCATTGAGCAATTCTTCGAGGCAGGATCTTGCCCGTCCCGTATGCCACTGGTAGAGATCAGTCCGTGGGTGGGATTGTGGATCACCCAAAAGTAGCCCCGCTTGGTTTTGCCGTGACCGGGCTCAAGGTAGTCCACCGGGGTTTCGTCGCCTTGGAGGTATAGCCACAGGCGCGCAGGCGATTGCGGTGGATTTTGTAGAGGGGCTCAAGCAACTCTGCCAGTATCCCTCTTGAGTAGTCTGCCCACCTCGGAGCCTCCCGTTTGAATTTGATTGTATTCTTCCATCCAAACCCCTAACCCACCGCCATCCCGAATCGTAAGAGGGGGCGCGTTGACCGCTTACCTGATTTTCTGAGGGTGTCGGTTTTCTCTTGATTTGGCAGGGATTTTTTTCGTGATCGTGCGTATATCCGGGAGAATGGCGACCGGGTTATTCGTGGTGGGTGCCTGGGCGGATATCACTTGTGAGCGGCCATATATCGAAAATTGGCTGGCATTGTTTATTTGGCATTGTTTATCTCGGTCATGTCGGGGCACACGCCACCGAGCAACGCGAAAAAGCCCTGAAAGGGCTATGGCACTCGGCTCGGGGTTTCATAGCCCGGGGATGGAGCCTTCGTGTGGTCGAGGAAATTGCGCAGGAGAGTGAGTCCGTTGTCTTGGGATCGTTCGGGGTGGAACTGCACGGCCCAGAGCCCGCCGGTGGCGATGGCACTCGCGAACGGGGCACCGTAGAGGGTGTGGGATGCGACCACATGTGGATCGCCTGGCACCGGGAAAAAGGAGTGGACGAAGTAGAACCAGGGCGGTGAGTCGTCGCCTAGGGATCGCCACATCGGGTGACTCGGGTCGGTCGGTTCGGCGGTGTTCCAGCCCATGTGGGGCACCTTGAGTCCGGCGTGCGGGGCGAAGCGTTCGACGCGGCCGGCAAGGAATCCGAGGCCTGCCACACCGGGCGACTCGGCGCTTTCTTCAAACAAAATTTGATATCCAAGACAGATTCCCAGGTAGGGTCGGCCCTTCCGCAGCCATTGGAGGATCGGCTTGCGAAGGTCCTGCGCGTCGAGGTTGGCCGCGCAGTCGCCGAACGAGCCGACGCCCGGCAGGATCAGCCTGGAGATTCCCTCCAGGTCTGCCGGGGTGCGGACGATGCGGGCGGATTCGCCGAGGGAGAGCAGGGCGTTGTTGACGCTTTGCAGGTTACCGGCACCGTAGTCGATCAGTCCAGTGAGGGGGCGAGAGGGATGGGGTTCTGGCATGAGGGGGAGGGAATGAATGTGGAATGGGATGAGCCGGGAGCGGAGCCGCAGTCTAGGCGGGTTTCGGAGAAATCCGGGGATTAGTTTGGTTCGTCGTCTTCTTTGGCGCGGTCGCCGAAACGCATGAGTTTGTCCTGGAAGACGAGTTTGCAGTCGCCGGTGGGTCCGTTCCGCTGTTTGGCGATGATCAGTTCGGCCTTGGCTCCGGCGGCCTCGCGGGCCTCGTCGTCCTCGGCGTAGTATTTTTCGCGCACCAGCAAGCCTACCACGTCGGCATCCTGCTCGATGGAGCCGGATTCACGAAGGTCGGACAGTCGCGGGCGCCCGCCGCCGCGTTGTTCCGGGTTGCGGTTGAGCTGGGCGAGCACAATGATGGGGACCGACAGCTCCTTGGCCAGAGCCTTGATGCCGGCGGAGATTTCGGCGATCTCGATTTGCCGGTTTTCCTGGGCGCGTCGGGAGGTCGAGCGCAGCAGCTGGATGTAGTCGATGGCGATTAGCTTGAGAGGGTGTTGGTGGTGTACGCGGCGCGCCTTGGCGCGAAGCTCCATGATTGAGATTGAGGGGGTGTCGTCGATGAAAAGCTTGCTTTGGGCCAGTTCGCGGGCGGCTTCGCCGATTTTCCGAAACTCGACCGAACTGGCGAATCCCTCGCGGAACTTCGACATCGACACCCCGCCGCGCGCGCAGAGCAGGCGCTGCACCAGCTGCTGCGTTCCCATCTCAAGTGAGAAGACGAGGCTGGGCTGCTTTTCGGTGCAGGCGACGTGCTCGACAATGTTCATGGCCAGGGAGGTTTTGCCCATCGAGGGGCGGGCGGCGATGACGAACATCTCTCCGGGGTGCAGGCCGTCGGTCATGGCGTCCAGGTTTTTGAGGCCGGTGGGAAGGCCCATGGTCGCTCCGCCCTTGGACATCATGGTTTCGAAGTGGCGCACGGCCTCCATGGTTTCCTCCTTGAGCGAGCGGGATGACGAGCGTGTTCCACTCTGGCGCACGGCGAGCACCTGTTGTTCGATTTCGTCGAGCAGGGCACCCGTTTCCTCCCCCTCGCCGTGGGCGCGCTGGATGGCTTCGCTGCACGTGCTGATGATGGCCCGCAGCACACGCTTCTCCTCAAGCGATTCGACATATTGGGGGTAAAGCGCGTTGGTGGGAACGAAATCGGCAATCTCGGCCAGCGCGGCGGCTCCGCCGATTTCTTCAAGCAGGCCTTTGTCGTGCAGGTGCTGGACCAAAGTGACCAGATCGACCTTGGCGCGTTGGTCGACCAGTTCGGTGATCTTTTCGAAGATGATTCGGTGGGCCGGGTGATGGAAGGATTCCGGCGAGAGGGCGAGTTCGGAGCGCTCGGCGCAGCCGGCCGGATCGCGGAGCATGCAACACAGCGCCGACTTTTCCATGATTTCGCTCGCCGGAAACGGACGCGCTGGGTCCGGGCCGGACTCGCGTTTTTTCGCGGCACCTTGGTTCGGGCTGTCCCTGTTCTTGCGAGAGGGGGAGGCCGGCGAGGGAAGAGGCGTGTTTTCGGGCATGGGCGGGAATCAATGAAACGAGAGGGATGTTCGGGGCGGGGTATGCAATCTACCTCGATTGACTGCGACTGCATCGAAAATTCCGAGGGAGCGAACGCGCCGTCAGTCTGCGGTGCTGCCGTGCCTTCTTTCGGCCCGCTGCTGCCGCAACCGGCTGTCGATCAGGGTGGGGCTGCGCCGGTGCTCCCGTTATGCCCCACGGGTAGTAAGCCCTTTTAAACAATGGCGGCCATGCATATCCGCCGGATTTTTGATGGGGGAAGAGAAAACGGGCTTGCGGCTGCAAGCAAAGGAACGTTCTTGTAGGCGGTGAAGGTGTTGTGCCCGACAAATCCAGCGAAACGGAGATGTCCGGGCGAGCTTTCGCGGATGATTTGCCAATGAGTGAGCACCCGTTAGATTCTCCGCCCGAGGCGGAAGTGGAATTCGACTGCCCCCACTGCGGGGCGTCGCAGCATTGCGCCCAGGAGAGGCTGGGCCATGTGGTTCACTGCGCGGAGTGCGGCGGAGGGATTCTCCTTCCCTCACAAGACGAACTGGCGGAAGAGGACACTGACCCGCCCGCGGAGGTGGATGCCGGGAATGCCGACAGCGCGGAAGGGGCCGAGGGAGTGGATGAAGTGGAACGTTGGGAAGGTGGGGAAGGTGGGGAAGGTGGGGAAGGTGAATCCGCTCTCGATCCGGTCCAGCCTTTTGATGCCGATGGCGCGGCGGATGGCGAGGCGGTTGTGAACGTTGGCGTCGGACCGGTGGATGAATGTGGCGACGCTGAGGATGCCCGGTTGAAGACGAGCCGTGAGACAGAGCAGATCACCGGACAGCCGGATCATGAGGATGGCGCGCCGGACCCAGCCGGTTCCGAGGCCGGGCGGCAGCTCGGTGCCGGGATTGGGGATGTCGAGGGTCCTGAGGCGGGTGCTTCGCCGGAAGCGAGCGAAGCACCCGGCATCACGGCCGGGACCGGGGGGGCAGAGGTGCCGGAAAAAGCTGCGTCACCTGTGGCCCCGGGAGGTCCGGGCAGCGGCGGGACCAAAACCAAATTGCCGGAGCGGCGCACGGGAACGGGGTTGAGGAAGGAATTCCGGCAGCAAATGGACCGCGCTGGAGAGGTTGGCGGCGTTGCCACGGGTTCAGTTGGTTCCGAGGGGGGCGCAGAAGCAACCGAAGTGCCGCCAAGGCACGCGGAAGCCCCGCAAAAAGGGCCCGCCAATCCTGAAGATTCAGGAGCGGACGCAGCCCCGCCGGACGCAGGAGTGGCCGGTGGGTCGCCCGGGAAGGCGGGGGATTACTCTGTTCCCGGCACGCCGCCGCCAGAGGTACCGGCAAAGGCGGCTGCGCCCAAGGGAGTGCGCTCCTTTGTCAAGGATCCCGAGAAAGAGAGGAAAAGGCTATTCGCCGCCGCAGGAATCGGTGCGGATGGCCGTCTGGCACGGGTGGCCGGCTTGGATACGTTGATCTTCCGCTGCCCGGATTGCTCCCAGCAGTCGGTGATTTCCAGCGCCGTGCTTGGCAGGGAGATTTCGTGTGAGCAGTGCGGTGCGCTGCTGAAAATGCCGGCAGACGACAAGGGGCGGGTGGAACTCGTGGCCAGAGGATGTCTTTCAGAGAGAGAAAAGAGAATGCTCACACCTCTCCCGGAACCCGGCGAGGCAACGCCAGGTGACCGGAAGACGCCCAAACTCACCCCTTTGGGCGACGTGCTTGTGGACCGGGATGCCGACGTCGCATGGGGCGCGGAGAAAAAGGAGGTCGCGGCACCCCGCCGGAAGCGGCGCGCGCTTTTCCTGATTCCGGTGGCTCTCGCAGCTTTTCTGGTGGCGCTGCTGGTGATTTTCGCGCGTGCGCCGGGGCGGGTGGCCGATGAAGCGGTCGAGAGTTCGCGCGAGGCCCGAGCCCCGGCCATGGGCCCCTCCGGAGAAGTGGACTGGGCAAACATCGACCGGGCGCAGAGAATCGAGCTGGCCACCGAGGCGGTGCGTCGTTTCGTGGAGAGCAAGTCGCTGGATGATCTGGAAGCGGCGAGCCGTCCGCGGGACGGGTTGCGGGAGAGCATGGAGCGCCACTACGATTTGGAAGGAGGATATGTTTCCGAGGTCAGAAGACATGGCTCCTTGGCGGCGGCGCAGGTCGTCGAGTCAAGAACTCTGGGGCAGCAGCCGCTTCTCATCATTTCAACCCGCTTCCAGGACGGGGCCTCCGGCACACACGCGCTTTTCCAGGCGGAGGATGGTTACCTGGTCGATTGGGACTACGCCGTGGGTTATAGCGAGGCTACCTTGGAGGAGTTGCGGGAGGATCCACCTTCGAGGCCCGTTCTGATGCGAGGCTACCTTGAGGAAGACGTTTTCTTTATCCACGGGTTTACCGCTGACGAGTGGCGGATGTTCGACTTCCACTGCCCGCAAATGATTTCGAGTGTCGTGGTCTATGCCCGGCGGGACAGCGAGATCGAGCGCAAGTTGCGGGAGGCTTGGACGGATTCCGGAATCCAGCGCGTGGGGCTGGCCGACGGACCGGCCACCCGTTTGGATTTCACCCTCAGGGTGTCCTTCCTCGATGACGGTGTCCGCAAGGGATTGGTGATCGATGATGTGCTTGCTCGGGGGTGGATTCTCGTCGACTGAACGCTCGGCCGGGCAACATGGCCAAAATCACGGTTCCGTTCGTGCCGGCACTTGCCAATTGCCCGACCGGTGCGAAGTTGGCGCGCACTTCCCGAATATCCATGGAACCTCTCTACGAAGGCAAATCAAAGCGGCTTTACCCCAGCGAAAATCCGAATGAACTCGTGATGGAGTTCAAGAATGATGCCACCGCCTATAATGCCGCCAAGCATGCCGTGTTCGAGGAAAAAGGACGCCTGAATCGGGCCATCAGCTCGTTGATCTATCAACTGCTTGAAGAGGAGGGGGTGGCCACCCACTTCGTGCGCGGACTCGACGATACCAAGGTGGTCGTCCACCGGGTCGAGATCATCGGCATCGAGGTGATCGTGCGCAATGTGGCCGCAGGAAGCTTTTGCAAGCGGACCGGAGTCGAGGAGGGGCGCGTGTTCGGCAGCCCGGTGATCGAGTTTTCTCTCAAGGACGATGCGCTCGGAGATCCGCTCATCAACGACGACTACATCCGCGAACTCGCCATCGCCACGCCACAGGAATTGAAGTGGCTCCGCGAATCCGCACTCAAGGTGAACGATCTGCTCGGTGCCTTCTTTCTCAAAGCCGGCATGCGGCTCGTCGATTTTAAACTCGAATACGGTCGCCTGGCCGCCGATCCCGCGACCATTGTCCTGGCCGACGAGATCAGCCCCGACGGCTGCCGCCTGTGGGATGTCGCCACCGGCGAGAAAATGGACAAGGACCGTTTCCGGCGCGACCTTGGCCAAGTGATGGAAAAATACGCCGAAGTCCTCCAACGTGCCCGCCATGCCCTTGAAAATTGAAATCATCCCCCGCTTCGCCGAAGCCGCAGAGGCCGACAAGTTACTCTACGTGCCACGCCACAGCGGCGCCGTCTGCCACCACACCAAAGTGTATCACTGCCACGTGGAGGGCAACCAAGAGGCATTCCAGACGTGGATCCGCCGAGTGATCCTCGATGAAACCAGCCAGGACATGATCGTCGGCCCGCAGGCGGCCCGTCCCGGAGCCGTGGTTCTCGAATATGGCATGAAGCCGGGTGCGCTGGATCATGAGCGCGAAATGATCCTCGATGAATATCGCTGCGAGGGGGCGGCGGACCTCGGGTTTTCGCTCAACGACCTGAAAGTGCGGACCCGCCTCTATTTCGAATCCGCAGGCGGCGAGGCAGTGGATGTTTCACCCTTTGTCCGCGATCTCGTCAACCCGGCCGTCCATGCCCACGAGGTAATCGAGGCTTGAATCAGCGCGGAGTTTCCGAATCCCTTTTTCCAATCATGCACACCACCGAGGCAAACTACCAAAATATACCCGTTCGCGACCTGGATGGCGACGCCCTGCTCGCACTGAGCAAAGAAATGAAACTCTCGCTCAGCCGCGAAGACATGCTGGCCGTGCGCACGTATTTCCGCGAGGCGGGCCGCGAGCCGACCGACGTCGAACTTGAGGTGATCGCCCAGACGTGGAGCGAGCATTGCAAGCACCGGATTTTCGGCGCGAAAATTGAACACACCACCAACGAAGGCTCCGAGACGGTGGACGGTCTGTTCAAAACCTACATCAAAAAGCCTTCCGAAGAGGTGTTCGAGCGCAAGCCAGGCTTCGTCCTTTCCGCTTTCCACGACAACGCCGGCTTCATCCGCCTCGATGACGACAAAGCGGTCTGCCTCAAGGTGGAAACCCACAACCACCCCTCCGCCATCGAACCCTACGCCGGAGCCAATACCGGGCTGGGCGGCGTGATCCGTGACATCCTCGGTGCCGGCAAGGGGGCGAAACCGGTCGCCTCGCTCGACGTTTTCTGCTTCGGCGCTCCCGACACGCCACCCCAGGGCATCAAAGCGCGCGACGTGATCCACCCGCTGGGCGTCATGCGCGGCGTGGTGCGGGGAGTGCGGGACTATGGCAACCGAATGGGAATCCCCACTGTGGCGGGAGCGATTCAGTTCGATGAAACATATATCTACAATCCGTTGGTCTTCTGCGGCACCGCAGGAGTCATCCCGATCCGCGACATCGACAAGACGATGCGACCGGGACTGGCCGTGGTGAGCGTGGGCGGCCGCACCGGGCGCGATGGCCTCAAAGGGGCGACTTTCTCCTCGGCGGAACTTACCGGCGATAGCCACGCCGAAGATCAGAGCGCGGTGCAAATCGGCAACCCGATCGAAGAAAAAAAGGTGGCTGATTTCATTCTCGCGGCGCGCGAGGAAGGGTTGATTGAGTTTGTAACGGATTGCGGCGCGGGCGGATACTCGAGCGCGGCGGGGGAAATGTTGAGCGAAACCGGCGGCGAGGTTTTCCTCGAACGTGTGCCGCTCAAGGAACCCGGCCTTTCCTCATGGCAGGTTTTTCTCTCCGAAAGCCAGGAACGCATGGTGCTCGCCGCCGATACCGCGAATCTGCCGCGCCTGCGCGAGCTGGCAGCGGTTTTCGAGACCGAAATGGTCGAACTCGGCCACTCCGACGATTCAGGACTGCTCAAGGTCTGGCATCACGGCGAGCTGGTCTGTGAGCTGGACTGCGGCAAACTGCACAACGCGCCACGCCGCGAAATGATCTCCAAGTGGATGCGCCCGGAAAGTTGCCGAATTCCCGCTTTGGAAGGGGACTGCGGCGGCATGCTGCGCGAGCTACTTGGCGACTTCGCAATTTGCTCCCGGGCTCAGATCATCCGCGAATACGATCACGAAGTCCAGGGCAACACGATTCTCAAACCTCTCGCAGGAGCACGGGGCGATGCTCCCCAAGATGGCAGCGTGATCGAGGTGGATGGCAGCGCCAGCGCCATGGCCCTCGGCCTTTCGATCCTTCCCGAGTGGGGCAAGACCGATCCCTACCGCATGGGGCTGGCCGTTGTCGATGAATGCGTGCGCCAGCTCGTAATTGTTGGGGCCGATCCCAAACGGATCGGCCTCCTGGACAATTTCTGCGTCGGCAACCCAGAGGACCCCAAGGAACTGGGCGCCCTTGTCGAAACCACCAAAGGCATTGCCAAGGCGGCGGAAGCATTCGGCGCGCCGTTCATTTCGGGCAAGGATTCCTTTTACAATTACTTTGTTACAGATGAGGGACCGGTTTCGATACCCACCACCATCCTCCTAAGTGGTGTCGGCATCGTCGGCGAGATCGGGCACGTCACCGGTTCTTCGTTGCGCTCTTCAAGCAGCGTGTTGTTTCTACTGGGACAGGAAATGGCACCGCTGGGCGGCAGCGTGATCGCACGCTGCAAGCGGTTGACCGGTGCTGAAGTACCGGATACCGACTGCGCCGCCAATTTCACCCTCTACGAGGCTTTTGCCGCAGCCAGGACGGCCGGGTTGGTTCTCTCCGCCCACGATGTGAGCGAGGGCGGGTTGGGTGTCGCTCTCGCCGAGGCCGGATTCTCCCTGAGCGCAGGCATTGAAGTCGAGCTGCCCGTGGAGCACGAGGCAGCCCCCTTCCTGTATCACGAGGGAACAGGAAGGATCGTCGTCGAGGTGGCCGCAGACAAAGCCGAGGAATTCGCCGCAACCTTCGCCGGACTTCCGCTGAGGCGGCTCGGCCAGACCACGGCGGACCACACCCGGCTCGTCGTCCATCATCGGGGCGAAGCCGTCGTCGAAGAGGATTTAGCCGCGCTCAAATCCCTGTGGAAGGAACCGCTCGGACGCTGGTATTGATCGGCTCGGCAAACAAACCCGGCGCTCGCCTAACCGCGCCAGGAAGGGGGCTCTCAACGGCTCGCCACAAGGCGACCCAAAAGTGGGGGCGGTTTGCAAACGCCCCCCGCATCTACCCACAGATACAGTCAACCTAACGGCGCGCCGCCCGCCCAATCACCTCCGTGGCTGCGATCATCGGTCGCAGTAGACAATGGGACACGAATGAGCGGGCGCAAAGCTCCTTTCCATTCACCCCCTCATTCGCTCCGACGGAAAAAGTTCACCGCTACTTGGTTGGCAGCAATCCTCACTCTCTGAATTCCCTCTCACTCAAATCTACGCCTCCCGTTCCTATCTCACAGCCGACCTCGCCCTGTTTTACCGTCCCTTGGGGTCAGCCAACGTCCATCCAGATCAGGATATTTGAGCCTGCGAATCCGAAAAATCCGAGGCCTATGCATACAGACACCATCACAGGTCGGTCGGCAGGGTGTCACCACCCTGCATTTCCTTCATCACCAATTGCATGTCCTCGCCGGCGAGGAAACCAATCGACAGTGTGAAAAGGGCGATCAATCCCGCGAAAAGCAACGTGCGGGCAGGCGATACCGGCACCGAGGCCACTGCGAGATCGAGGCGGCGGTCCCAGTAGGTGCTCTGGCGGCGCATCAGGTCGATGTAGTGAAAAACCCACGCCGCCGCGGTGAAATAGATTACCAACATCAGTGCGTTGCCCAGCGTGAAAACGAGGAATGCGCGCCGGAAAGCCGCACCAATAAGAATCGAGCCTCCCTGCCCGTGACCCGGAATCACATGCAGGCCAAGAAGAGCCTTGCCGGGTGTCGTGCCAAACGCACTGACAAGCACCGTATCTGCGGCAACAAAGAGAGCGAAAAACAGAAACTGCATTTTCATCAGCCCGTTGACCGTGTCCAAGCCAATTCCTGTAGCCTTGGCAAGCAATACCGCCACAAACATCCACAGCACCGCGTCGAAACCGCGGGCCAGGAAGCGCGTCCACGGCCGCGCTTCAATAGTCGCCACCAGACCCTCGGCCGGTTCGTGCTCGGCCGTCGTGTCATCCATGTAATCGTCCTCCTCGCCGTCGGCGCGCCGAAGCGAGGCGCGCGAACCCTCCCCCGGCAGGTCGGGAGGCTCGATGGAGGGCTCGTCGGAGGACCCTGGCTTCGCTTCTCCCTCGCGAACGGGCTCCTGCTGTGACAGTGCCCCGGCTTCGGGCTCACCCTCTCCGCTCGATTTACTCTCCTCGACAGCTCCCGATTTGGGAAACCACTTGTCCAGCCCTTCGCTCTCCGCAGGCGCCACCGACTCTCCGGTCTCTGGCTCGTCTGCCGGGCTTCCAGGCACGGACTCCGCCGCGCGCCAGTCAATGGCGGGAAGCTCGGCCACAGGACGCCACGAAGTCAGCCCCTCGTGCCAGCCAAGGGTTTTCGGGTCGAGATCCCCGTGGCGAAGGCGCTCGCGAATGCGCCAGACCGAAAAAGGCCCGGCAGGCTTGCCGTTCTCTGCGATATGAATTTGCATGAAAAGTCTGAAGTCGGAATACGCTTGGCACGTTGAGGTGGTCGCGATACGTTTGTCCCCTACTCTTTGCGCAGGGCGGCGGCCGGGTCAAGCCGCGCGACCAACCAAGCGGGCGGAAGTGCCGCCAGCGAGCATAAAAGGAAAGCCCCGCCGCAAATCACCGCGATGTCAAAGGAACGAAGCAGCGCCGGAATCCTTTCAAGATCATAGATCGCGGCTGGAAATGGGTCCATGCCAAAAAGACCGAGAAAGATCTGGATCTCGTCGCGGAAGGTTAGCGTGGTGGCTGCCAGACCCAGCCCAATCAATGCCCCGATCAAACCCACAATCATCCCCTGCAGGAGAAATACCCGCACAATCTGGCTTTCCCTGGCTCCCAGCGCTTTCATCACACCGATCTCCTTGGCCTTTTCCACCGTGATCGTAATCATCGTGACCATGATGCAGAATGAGGCGACAATCATGATGCAAAACAAGGCAAAATACATCATTCGCCGCTCGTTGGCCAGAGCTTGGAAGTAGAGTTTGAGATCGGGCCGCTCCATCCAGGGTATGGCAAGCAAGTCGGGCGGAAGTGCAGGCATGATCGCCCGCGCCGCAGACACCGCACGATACGGGTCGCCGGTGCGCAACGCAATCGTGTGGATCGAGTCCTCAAGACTGTAAAGCTCCTGGCCGATATGCAGCGGCACGAAAATCGAGGGCGAGGTGGGCGTCGGTGGTTGATCAAAAATCCCGGTGATCTCAAGCTCCTTCGGCAGTACGAGCTGCTTGATGCGATCAAGCGCCGCCTGTTGGTCCGTCTCAGGGGGAGCCTGGGCAACCCTGTCAAGCTCTTGAAACACCTCAATAAACCAATTGCGAGGGAATGGCAGCCTTTCATCCGCGTCGTCGGGTGCTCCTTCATCTATACCCGCCTCGTGGAGCGAAAACAAATCCAAGGCCAGGAAAAGTGCCTCCTGTTCCGAGGGGCGCCGTTCCTGCTCACTGAGAATCTCAAGAATTGTCCCGCCCGTCCGCCCCACCATTGAAGATGCAAGGGAAACGGTCTTATCGTCGCCAGTGGGATGCGCCTGAGCATCGCTTTCCAGATCCTCAAGCAGGGCCAGCAAAGTGTCGCCGTGCCTTCGTGAAACAGGCTCCCGCTCGGCCTCCTGAAATGCCTCCACCACCTGATCAAGATGCCCTTGCGAATACAGCGTGATCGTGTCCCCCAGGCCAACGCCCAATGCCACCGCCACGTGTCCGGACACCACCGCGCCACCCTCTCCTAAATCCAACGACCCCTCACGAAGCTGAATCTGCTCTCGAATCACCGGGTTGTCGTCGGGAAAAGCTCTCATCCTATACGCCGACCGGCGGCCAAACGCGTCCGCCAGCACCAAACCCTCCACCATAGGCTGAACCGCAGAGACACCCGGCTCGCTCTCCAGCAAATCGGCCAAATCCTGCCAATTACTCAAGGGAAAGGGGGGACCATCCGGCGTCAATCTGTTCTCCACAAATACGTGGGCCTCAAAACCCAGCAGCAGCTCCTGCGCCCGCTGCGCGAAACCCGCCATCACCGCAATCACCACAAGCATGATCCACACCCCCAACGTCACACCCGCAATGCAAATCAGAGTGATCACCGAAACGGAATTCCGTTTCGGACGCAAATACCGGCGGGCCAGAAAAAAGCTAAAATCAAGCGACATACGAAAGCGCGCATACAAAACACCCGATTCCCCAGATCACAATCACAAACCCACTCACAAAAAGACCTGGCCAAAAATTTTATTTTATATTTCCAGGTCATTTTATTGTTGCGTAAGGATGGTCGCTGGAGAATATTTTGTCATGCGAAGACCGAGAGCATTGGCTGAGTCTGGGAGGCCTGGGTTATACCACGTGTGTTCACGAGTGGTAGATCGACGGGTGATTTTCGGAGAGCGCGAGCGGCGCAAGTTTATGGGATTCATCAAGGGAGGGGCAAGATTTGCCGGGGTGGATCTGGTGAGTTGGTGCTTGATGGGTAACCATTTCCATTTGCTTGTGAGGGTGCCACCAGTTGATGCGTACACGATGGACGATGAGGAGGTTCTCTCGCGGATGGAGAATATCTACACCGAGCCGAGGATGCGGCATTTTCGGGGGATTTGGGAGCGCATGAGGAGCGACGCCGCCCGGCAACAGTTTCTTTCCCCATTCCGTGCAAGGATGGGCAATTTGAGCGATTTTGTGAAGACGCTTAAGCAGCGTTTTTCACAGTGGTTCAACGGCCAGAACAACCGAGAGGGAACTCTGTGGGAGGGACGGTTTCACAGTGTGATGTTGTCGCATAATGAGGGGAAAGATGGACAGGGGCTTGGGCTCTTGGCTCGTTTCGTGGCGGGTTACATTGATTTGAATCCGGTTCGAGCCGAGGTGGCGAGGCAGGCTGAGGAAACGGATTGGAGTGGCTATGGAGCGGCAATGCGGGGGGATGGGTATGCTTTGGCCGGGATCCGGCTCCTTTGGGGAGAGGAGGTTTCCAGTGGTCTGGATGCGAAGAGGATGCTCAGACACCACGGGCTGATGCTTGAGCGGGCTCGGGTTAAGGATGGCGCGCAGGAGCATGCGGCAGTGGCAGGAGAGAAAGAGGTGGGGCGGACTGAGAATCGTGGGGGAGATGAGCTTGGGGCTGTTGTAAGGAGCGCTGAGGACGGATTGCTAGCGAGGATGGGGGAGCGCTGCGAAGCCTTGACCAAAGGGTATGCGCTTGGAGTAAATTGGGTGGCCGCTCAGGCGATATGAGACAGAGTTCGCCACGCATCGCACATGTGTCTGTGCGGATCAGAATCACTTCGATTGGCCAGAAAAGGATTGCCGGTGACATTTCGAGCTAAAGAGCTGGCTCGCTTGAGGCAATGGGCTTGATTGTGCCCAGGTTCCGATCCATTCCTGGCGAATCCGGGTTTTTCGAATTTGGCTCTGCGCGTGGGCTGTGAGTTTATTGAGACCCTTGCCATTGGTATTTGTTGGCGTTGGGGGGACATGGTGCCCAGCAATTCTTGGGAGCAGCCTTGGTTGTGTTGTGAGTAATCGGCATCCTGGGTTGCGCATGTTTTTGGAATAGTTCGGGATGGTTCCGTGGCTGCAACAAAATATGAATAGTTAAATGGGACAGGCAATTAATAAAGGAGCTGGATTATTGGGCGCAACGAAAATTTGCGGGATTATAGGGTCAGGTAATTTATTTGGTTTTTTGTGTGGAAAGGCTGTGGGTGGGGGGCTAGGGTTGGGGATGTTGGATATTCGAATGGTGCGGGAGAATCCCGATGTTGTGAGGAGTCGCCTTCGCATGCGCGGTGGGGATGTGTGGAGGTTGGTGGATGAGGTGGTGGAGTGTGATGTAGCGCGGAGGTCGGCGGAGACTCGTAGGCAGGAGCTTCAAGCGCAGCGGAATGCGTTGAGCAAGGAGATTGGCAGGTTGCGTGGGGCGGGGGAGGATGCGGCGGGTAAGATGGCCGAGGTGAAGGAGATCGGGGTGCGGCTTGATGAGGTGGGGCGGGAGGCGGATTTGGCGGATGAGAGGCAGCGCGAGCTGTTGCTCTCGCTGCCCAATTTACCGCACGAGGGGTGTCCGGAGGGCGCGGATGAGACGGCGAATCCTGTGGTCAGGGAGTGGGGGCAGAGGCCTGAGTTTGGTTTCGATCCGAGGGATCACGCGGAGCTGGGTGTGGAGAAGGGGTGGTTGGATTTTGACGCGGGGGCGAGGATCAGTGGCAGTGGATTTGTGGTGTATCGGGGGGCGGGGGCGCGGTTGGAGCGTGCCTTGATCCAGTTTTTGCTGGATTTTCATACGGAGGAGCATGGCTATACGGAGGTGAATGTGCCGCATTTGGTGAACCGGGCGAGCATGACGGGCACGGGGCAGCTGCCGAAGTTCGAGGATGATCTGTATGGCACGGAGGGGCAGCAGTTGTTTTTGATACCGACGGCGGAGGTGCCGGTGACGAATCTCGAGCGCGACCGCATTCTGGCGATGGGCGAGATGCCGGTTCGCTATTGTGCGTATACGCCCTGTTTTCGTCGGGAGGCTGGGTCGGCGGGTCGCGAGACGCGGGGGTTAATCCGTATGCATCAGTTCGACAAGGTTGAATTGGTCTGGGTGGTGCGGCCGGAGGAGTCGATGGCGGTTCTGGAGGAGCTTACGGGGCATGCCGAGGTTGTGTTGCAGCGTTTGGGGCTTCATTACCGGGTGATTGAGCTTTGCACGGGGGATCTGGGTTTCAGTGCCTGCAAAACGTATGACATCGAGGTGTGGGCCCCCGGGCAGGGGCGTTATCTTGAGGTTTCTAGTTGTTCGAATTTCGGTGATTATCAGGCTCGCCGCATGAATCTTCGCTACAGAAACGAGGCTGGGAAGAATGTGCACTGCCATACGTTGAATGGTTCGGGTACTGCATTGGCGCGGCTTGTGGTGGCGTTGATGGAGAGTTGTCAGCTGGAGGACGGAAGCTTGCGACTTCCGGAAGCTCTGGTTCCCTATTTCGGCAGAGAGTTGATGGTGTGATGGTGATGGGGTTAAGGGGCGAAGCGGTTGAACTTGACCGAGGGGACTGCGGTTTGAGAGAGGGTGAGAATGTGATTGAAGGGGGGAAAGCAGCAGCCTACCGTGCATGCACAAGGCTGTTATGGAACCGTTTGATCAGAATTCGAGCAGCGCGAGTGTTGGTGACGAACCGCTGGACGGGGGGCATGTTCTTCCCCCATGGAGGGTAGAGGGAGCGGCGGCGGAGTTGCGGGTTGTGCTGGAGCGGGTTTCGAGAAGACCTGTGACGTGGGGTGAGTTGGTTGAGGGGATGGGAGACCGTGCGGAATTGTTGGTGATCATCCTGTTCAACCTGCCTTTTGTGATTGGTCTTGCGTTGCCGGGGATGTCGGTTCCTTTGGGTTTTTTGATTGCCTTGACGGGTTTGAATCTGTCACTGGGGCGGCGGCTGTGGCTTCCGGTACGTGTATTGCGGGCCCGTGTCTCCCCGCGGACGGCGGGCCGGGCGTTGAGGGGGGCGGAGCGGTGTCTGCGTTGGTTTGAGAAATTTTTGCGCGCGCGGTGGTTTGGCGTGGTGGGTGGTCACCGGCGGCGTTGGGTGCATGGCCTGCCGCTTGCGGTGCTGGGTTTGTTTCTTGCGTTGCCCTTGCCGGTGCCGTTCACGAATTTCATTCCGGCTGTGGGGGTGCTGTTGCTGGCACTGGGTTTGCTGGAGAGGGATGGGCGGACGCTGGTTCTGGGGCACCTGGCCTTTTGGGTGAACGTGGGGGTGTTCGGGTCGATTGGGTGGGGATTGATCTCTTCGGCGGGTTGGGTTGAGGGTATGGTGCGCGGAGGTTGAGGAGGGGGTTTGGGCTCTCGGGCTTTGACTTCCCGCGCGATGGGTTTACCGTTGCCGCCCTATGGCAAGTATAACCACCGTACGCAAAGGCCAGGCTCTTCGTCTCAATGGCGAGGTGCACATCATTCTGGAGTTCAACCACAGGACTCCTCCGAACAACCGGGCGTTCATCCAGATGAAGACCCGCAACCTTTCCAATGGCAAGGTGGCGGAGCACCGGTTCACGCCGAATGACTCGGTGGACGTGGTGAACACCAGTCGTGATCCGCATGAATACAGCTACAGTGATCCTTCGGGTTATCACTTCCTGCATCCCGAGACCTTTGAGGACGTGTTGGTGGAAGAGGCCTTGGTTGAGCCGATCAAGGATTACCTGATCGAGGGAAACAGCTACGAGCTGTTGTTTACTGACGGTGCGGTGGCGTCGGTGGAATTGCCTGCCTCGATGGAGATGAAGGTGGCCGAGGCACCTGAGGGAGTTAAGGGCGACAGCGCCAATAACGTCTACAAGGCCGCGACCATGGAGACCGGGCTTGTGGTTCAGGTGCCTCTCTTCATCAAGCCTGGTGAGAGCATCAAGGTGAAAACCGAGGATGGTTCGTATCAGGGGCGTGCCTGAGGTGGCCTCGCCGCCCCCCCACATTTTGGTCTCCTGATTTTCCTTTTCCCCCTAACTCCCCCCCTTCACTTTTACTCCCACCCCTCGATTTGCCCCCTGACATGGATACTCTTCGCACCTTCAATACAGGAAACGGCTCCGAAGCCCGTTTTCATTCCCTGCCCGCCCTAGCCGAGTCCGGATTTCCGGGTCTTGAGCGACTTCCGGTATCGATTCGCATTGTTCTCGAGTCGGTGTTGCGCAATGTGGATGGGAGAAAGATTACGGAGAAGGATGTGCGCAACCTGGCATCGTATGATGCAAAGGCCCCCGGGGATTTTGAAATCCCATTTGTGGTGGCGAGGATTGTGTTGCAGGATTTTACGGGGGTGCCGCTTTTGGTGGATGTGGCGGCGATGCGTGACGCAGCGGTGCGTCGAGGTGCGGCGGCGGAGCGGATTGAGCCGTTGGTGCCGGTGGATTTGGTTGTGGACCATTCGGTGCAGGTGGATTTCGCTGGTTCGCAGGCGGCCCTGGATCGCAATATGGAGATTGAGTTTCTCCGCAACCGCGAGCGTTACGAGTTTTTGAAGTGGGGTCAGCAGGCGTTTGAGACATTCAGCGTGGTGCCGCCTGGAATTGGCATCGTGCACCAGGTGAATCTCGAGCATTTGGCCACGGGGGTTTTGGAGAAAGACGGGGTGTATTACCCGGACACCTTGGTGGGCACGGATTCGCACACAACGATGATCAACGGCCTTGGTGTGGTGGGTTGGGGTGTGGGTGGGATTGAGGCGGAGGCCGGAATGCTTGGGCAGCCGGTCACTTTCCTTGTGCCGGAGGTGGTTGGCGTGTGTTTGACGGGGGAGTTGGGCGAGGGGGTGACGGCGACTGACCTTACATTGCGGGTGACAGAGATGCTGCGCAAGCATGGCGTGGTTGGCAAATTTGTGGAGTTCCACGGTCCCGGGGCGGCGGCCCTTTCGCTGCCGGATCGTGCGACCATCGCCAACATGGCGCCTGAGTATGGAGCGACGATGGGTTTCTTTCCTGTGGATGAGGAGACGATTGCTTATCTCCGGGGCACTGGGCGCAGCGACGAGCTTTGTGCCACGGTGGAGAACTACTACCGGGCGCAGGGATTGTTTGGTATTCCTGGTCGCGGTGAGTGCGACTACACCGACGTGCTTGAATTGGATCTTGGGACGGTGGTGCCCTCGGTGGCCGGGCCGAAGCGTCCGCAGGATCGCATCGATGTGCCGGAGCTCGGGAAAGCTTTTGAAACGCTTTTTGCGGCGCCGGTGGCTGAGGGCGGCTACGGGTTGGAGGCGGGTGCGCGTGACAGGCGTGTTTCCTTTCCCATGCGGGAGAGGGCTGGTTTTTCTGTGGACTCGCTGCTGGGATCTTCGGGTGGGAGTCTCGACAGGCCGAATGGCGCTGCGGAGAGAAACAATGCGGAGATGGTGACGAACCGCCCGACGCCGACGCCTGCGGCGCTGGTGGACGAGGATGTGTTTCCTGGGGGAGCCCGTGACCTTGAGATCGGGCATGGCTCGGTGTTGATTGCGGCGATTACATCCTGCACCAACACCAGCAATCCGAGTGTGATGTTGGCGGCTGGACTGGTGGCGAAAAAGGCCAATGAGCTGGGGCTTGAGGTGCCGGCGTATGTAAAAACGTCCTTGGCACCTGGATCACGTGTGGTTACGGAGTATTTCAAGGCGACGGGGCTGGATGCGGAGCTGGACAAGCTTGGCTTTCAGACGGTGGGTTACGGCTGCACAACTTGTATTGGCAATTCCGGGCCGCTGCATCCGGCGATCGAGGGAGCGATCAAGGAGGGCGACCTGGTGTGTGCCTCGGTGCTTTCCGGCAACCGCAATTTCGAAGCGCGCGTGCACAGTTCGATCAAGGCTAACTTTTTGATGAGTCCGCCGCTGGTGATTGCATATGCCTTGGCAGGGCGGGTTGATTTGGATTTGACGAGTGAGCCGCTTGGTCGCACGGCGGACGGCCGCGATGTGTTCATGAGCGACATCTGGCCGAGCCAGGAGGAGATCAAGGAGCAGTTGGGGTCGGCGATGCGGCCGGAGGTTTTCCGTTCGTTGTATGGGAATCTGGATACGGCCAACCCGAAGTGGGGTGAGATCGAAAGCTCGGCCGGGGCGACCTATCGGTGGGATCCCGCGTCTACCTACATTCAGTCGCCGCCATTTTTCGGGGGGTCGGCGGCTTCCGGCGGCGATCTTGCCGGAGCGCGGGCATTGGGAATTTTCGGCGATTCGGTGACGACGGATCATATTTCGCCGGCTGGAGCGATCAAGCCGACGACACCGGCGGGGCGTTTTCTTTTGGAGAATGGTGTAGAGAAGTCGCAGTTTAATTCGTTTGGAGCGCGTCGTGGAAACGACCGCGTGATGACGCGCGGCACGTTTGCCAACGTGCGAATCAAGAACCTGATGTGTCCGGGGGTCGAGGGCGGTTATACGCAGTATTTCGGCGGCGGTGACATTCCGCAGCCTGATCTCGAGTTTCCTGCGGTGGATGGGGGGCGTCCGGCGTTCATCTACGACGCTGCGATGGCCTATCAGAAAGAGGGCACGAAGCTGATTGTGATTGGCGGCGAGGACTATGGTATGGGTTCGTCGCGCGACTGGGCGGCCAAGGGAACGCGTCTGCTTGGAGTGTCGGCGGTGATCACCAAGTCGTTTGAGCGAATTCACCGGTCGAATTTGATTGGCATGGGTGTGCTGCCTTTGAATTTTGCTGATCCTGCTGACTACGAAAGGGTCAAGGATCAGGCTTGTGCCGTGTTCGACATCAAGGGGCTGTCTGGTGGGCTGCGTCCGATGCAGGAGGCGACGCTTGTGGTGCACCCTGGGGAGGGCGAGGTGTTTGAGATTCCGCTCAAGGTTAGGCTCGACACTCCGGCCGAGGTGGACTACTACCAGGCTGGGGGCATTTTGCCTTATGTTCTGGAGCAGATCTTGGCTTGAAGGTTCTTCATCTGCTGCCCCCGTGGGAATGCCGGAATCGCTTGGTTCTTTCGGATCCGCTTGTTTTCGCAGCCCCTGCGGGGGCGTGGTTGATTTTCTTGCGCAGTCCCGGTGGCTTGCGCCACTGGCACCTTTCCGGGATCTCTTCGGGATCAGGGTGCCGATGCGCGCAATCAGCTGCAACCTCTGATTCCGTGAGCCAGATACTGTGGTGAAATTCTTCCGGCGTTTCCCGGTGTTGGGCGATTGCGCCTTGACGAGAGGGGCAGGGGATGGGTTGCTGGGGGATGGAAATTGATTTGCGAAGATTGCAGGGGGACCTGCGTGATTTGGGGCGGATTGGCCTGAGGGAGGCGGATGGCGGGGTGTATCGAATGGCGTTTACCGATGCGGACACCGAGGCCAAGCGTTGGCTTTCCGCGAGGATGGAGGCTGCTGGTCTGGAGGTGCGGATGGATGGAGCTGGCAACGTGATTGGGTGTCGGCCGGGCAAGAACCGCGAGACACCTGTGCTGGTGATTGGCTCGCATATTGATACGGTGCCTTGTGCGGGGGCGTTGGATGGCGCGTTGGGTGTGCTGACGGGCCTTGAAGTGCTGCGGGCGATGGCGGATGATGGGGTTGAGCTGGATCGTGGGGTGGAATTGATAGCGTTCTCGGACGAGGAGGGGCGGTTTGGGGGCATGTTCGGTTCGCAGGCATTTGCTGGGATGGTGACACCCGAGACCTTGAACACGGCTGTGGATCCCGCAGGGGTGATGCTTTCCGAGGCGATGCGGGCGCAGGGGCTTGACCCGTGGCGGGCGCTGGAGGCGCGGCGGGATCCGGGATCGGTGGCGGCTTATCTTGAGTTGCATATCGAGCAGGGCCCGGTTTTGGATGCGGCGGGCGAGTCTGTGGGCTTGGTGGAGGCGATTACCGGGTTGTTCAAGTGGACGGTCACGTTGCGCGGCGAGCCGAACCATGCCGGAACGACGCCGATGGACATGCGTCGCGATGCGTTCATGGGGGTGGCGGATTTCGTGCATGAGATTCCGCGCCTTTTGGACGAGAACGGTTCGGATCTTTCACGGGCGACGGTGGGGCGTGTGGATTTGCTGCCGGGTGCGGCGAACACGGTGCCGGGCACTGCCGCTTTTACTCTGGATGCGAGGGACACGGACGAGGGTGTGCTTCGCGAGCTGGAAATGGCGATGCGCAAGGCACTCTCGGCGATTGCGCGGCGGCGGCGCTTGATGTTTGAGTTTGAGGAGAGTAGCTGGATTGCGCCGGTGGCTTGCGACAGGGGGATCCTGGGTTTGCTGGAAGAGGGAGTGGGGGAGCTGGGCCTTTCGCATCGGCGGATGCCATCTGGTGCGGCCCATGATGCGCAGATCATGGCTTCGGTGGCTCCTGTGGCGATGATTTTCGTGGCGTCGAGGGAGGGGCGTTCGCATTCGCCGGCGGAGTGGAGCTCGTGGGATGACATCGCGGCGGGAGCGCGCTTGATGCGCCATGCGGTGGAGGGAATGGAGGGTGTGCTTGCGGGGCGCGGGTGATTTGCTACAGTGCCGCAGGCTACTGGTCCTGCATCGAAGGTTTTTCGCAGGGTATGGTGGAATGAAATGAGGATTTCAAGGAATGAAGAGCAAACCGGAAATTAAGGTGGACGAAGTGGAGGAGGCTGTCGCGGCTGACCCCCTGCGCAAGGAGTATCACAAGGCCTTTGTGGTGAATCCGCGGCGCAAGGCGGATTTGCGGGAGCATAACGCGGCGCTCCTTTGCATTGATGTTCAGTATCTCGACGCGGCGGAAGGCTATGGGGTGTTTGCTCAGGGGGGAGGGCCGGATGAGGAGAAGCGAAGGTATTATTTCGACCGACTGGCGAGTGATGTGCTGCCGAACATGGGGGCATTGCAGGAGTGTTTCCGGCGGCATTCGCTGGAGGTGATCCATTGCCGGATTTGCGCGCTGACCAGAGACGGCCGCGACCGTTCGGCAGGGCACAAGCGGTTGAATCTGCTGGCGGCTCCGGGGTCGAAGGAAGCGGATTTCCTGCCGGAGGTGGCTCCGATCGGCGACGAGATTGTGATCAACAAGACGGCCAGCGGTGTGTTTTCGAGCACGAATCTGCACTATGTGCTTAACAACATGGGTATCGGTTCGCTTTATTTGGCCGGGGTGTATACCAACGAATGCGTGGAGACGACAGCGAGGAATGCGTGCGACCTGGGTTATTTCGTGACGGTGATCGACGATGGATGTGCCACGGTCACGCCGGAGCTTCACCAGGCATCGCTGGCAAATCTGCGGGACCGCTATGCGCGAATTCTGACGACAGCCGAGGCGATTGCCGAGGTCGACCGTTTTGTTGAGGCTAACATGTGAGAGTGCACGAGTGAGCGGCGAATCCGGCGCCGAAGGAGGTGAGCCAGAGAGAGGAGGCGGGCTCGGGTGCTGCGAGGTGGTGTTCGAGGGCGACGAGCACGGAAGGGCTGCTGAGGTTGCCGTATCGGTCGAGCACAAGCCGTGATTCGGCGAGGCGCGGCCTTTCAACGGCGGCCTCGACAGCTTCGATCACCTCGCGCCCGCCGCCGTGGGAGAGGATGGTGGTTGCGGGGGTGGTCTTCGAGTCGCGGAGCAGGGAGTGAACGGCTTGTGCGGCGAGCCGGGGGACTTCGCGGTGGAGGCGGTTGCGGAGGAAGCCGCGTGCGTTTTCGAAGCGGAGTTTGTCCCGGTGCTGCGGCCAGTGGAGCGTACGGAAGCCATGGGCGCGCCATGAGCCGGGACTGGCGGAGCCGGACCACAAGGAGGCGCTCGCGCCATCGCCAAAGAGGCTGAGGCTGACGAGTACGCCGGGGTCATCGTCCATATAGAAGGCGGCGGAGCAGATTTCGGCGGAGACGACGGCTAGGGTGGATTCGGGGTGAGCGGCGAGCCAAGCGGCGGCGGAGCGGAGAGTGGGGATGGCGGCTCCGCAGCCGAGGCCGACGATGTCTTGGAGGAAGACGTCCGGGCGGAAGCCGAGTTTTTCGGCCACGTGGCTGCTCAGTCCCGGGCAGAGATAGCCGGTGCAAGTGCAGAGAAAGAGGGCGTCGATCTGGTCGGGCGGGGTGGAGCTTTTTTCGAGGGCCTGCTGGAGGGCGTCTGCGGCGAGCGAGGTGCCTTGCTCCTCGAAGCGTCGGTTGAGATCCTCGGGTCCGCAGCTCACGAGGGACTCGATGTCTGGGGAGCAGAAGTGGCGTGTGGAGATGCCGTTCTGGCCGAGGAGGAGGCGTTCGAGGAGTTTGCGGGATGCGGGGCGCAGCGCATCGAAGGCTTTGGTGCGGGAGAGGATGTCGAAGCTCTCGCTTTGGAGAAAGCGGTGGGGGGGAAAAGCGCTGGCGATGGATTTGAGAAACATGGGGGGGAAGGTTGAGGCTAATGCCTATGTTGTGAGATGCTTGTCGACGAGGGGAGCGGAGGTCGTTGGGTGAGGTCGCTGGAAAATTTTCGTTTCAGTCAGTTTCTGAGGGCCTTGAAGAGGATTGCGGTGGGAAGGAGGCGCAGGGTGGCGAGTAGGGAGAGCGGGGCGCGGAGCGTGGGGTGGAGAAGCAGTGGGTGGAGGAGTGAGGCGGCTCGCATGCGGGAGGAGAAGCGGGAGGCGAGGGCCGACTCGGTATCGTGGATCACGCGCTTCCAGGTGAGGTAGCTCCGGGAGTGTTTTCGGATGGTTTCGAGGGCGGTGGCGGCGCTTTCGAAGGCCATGGACATGCCGTTGCCGGTGAAGGGTGGGATCATCATGCGGGCGTCGCCGAGGCGCAGCGTATTGTGGTGCGAGGGGGGCACGGCCCCCATTTCGAACCCGGCGATGGCTGTGAAGGAGGATTCGTCCCTGGGGTGGGCGCGGAGGCGTTCGGCGAGGGTTTGCAGTCCGCAAGCTTCGAGGTATCGGGGCAGGGTATCGGGGCCACCGCCCCCGAGGCCGGGGCGATGGAGGAAAAGTCCGCAGGCGTTGACGCGTTCGTCTTCAATCCGCGACAGGCCGATGTAGCCGCCGTTGCCTGCGTGCATTTCGAGATCGGAGTCGAGGTCGAGCTGTTTGAAGTGGATTTTGAGCCCGACCCATTTGCGACCTCGTGTGCGTGCGCGCCCGGAGGTGTCAATGAATCCTTCGCCGCTTTCGGGTGGCGAAGGTGCCCTGGAGCGGGTGTGGAGAGTGGCGCCGAGACCTTCGAGTCTACGGGCGAGGGCGAGGTCGAGGGCGAAGCGGGAGAGACCTCGTGCGGGAGTGGGCAGTTCGCTAGCTATGAGGCATCGGCGTGGCGAGTGCCATGAAAACGAGTTGAGCGGAGTGCCTTGGTCGAGCAGGTCGCGGATGCCGAGCGCATCCAAGGTTGCATCCGACACGCCGCAAATAAATTCACCGCAGACACGGTGCCGGGGATAGGCGCCGGACTCAAAGACTTCCACGGGGATGTCGGCGCGGCGGAGGGCGATGCCGAGCGCCAGCCCGCAAAGTCCTCCCCCTGCGATGGTGATTGCCTTCCCGCCGCCAGCGCCGCCATTTTGGGATTCAGGCATGGGGAGGCGCGTCATGGGAAAGGATACGCGGGCGGGCGTGGAAGCGATGCGCGCCGAAGAACGTTCGTGAGTGTTGGATCAGCCAATTTTTTTGGGAAAGTCCGAATGCTTTAGCGATCTCTGTGCCTTGGAAACCGGCGCGCACGCTTACGGGCAGGTCGTGGCGTGTAGCGCGGCCGATCAGCGGCGAGATCAAGCGGCCCTGCCAGATGTGGAGGGCGCGGCGTTCAGGCTCCACGGAGATGATGCCGACCGAGTTTTTCACCAGTTCTCCGAGTGCCGCGAGGGCGGGTGCCTCGAAATGGTGCAGGAATAGGTTTGCGATCAGCAGGTGGCGGCTGGCGATTTCCGGGAACGCATCCGGCGGCGCGAACAGGTCGCCTTGGTGCCATTGGATGGCTGGTGGAAGGCTGGCTGGACGTGGGGCGAGGTCGATGGCGGAGATGGGGGTGTCGGGGAAGGCGTGGTGTAGTGCGCGGCAGAGGTGCCCATCACCCGCGCCGAGTTCGATGATGGCCGCATTGCGCCATTCCGGCACCTTGCGGATGGTATTGACGATCCATCTCGGGTTGCCCATGAGGAGATTGACGAGGACGAGGTCGCGTCGTCCGCGACGGGCGTCGGGGTGGTCGTGTGGGAGGGAATCAAGCAGTTCGGGTTGGACGGTGCGCTCCATGGCGGTGTGCTGTGGGCGGCGTTGGGTGCCCGCGATCAACGAAAAATACTTACGCTTGAAGCGAGCCGCCGAACTGCAGTTGGTAGAGGTGCCTGTAGGTATCGCAGGTGCCTAGCAGTTCGCTGTGGTTGCCGACGGCGACGACCTGCCCCGCATCCATGACGATGATCGCATCGGCGGTGAGGATGGTGGACAGTCGGTGGGCGATGGCAATCACGGTTTTGCCCTCGCTCAGGGTGTCGATGGCCTCCTGGATGTGGCGCTCGGACTCGGAATCGAGGGCGGAGGTGGCTTCGTCGAGCAGGAGGATGGGGGCGTTGCGGACGAAGGCGCGGGCGATGCTGAGTCTTTGCTGTTGGCCGCCGGAGAGGTTGGACCCTTTGTCGCCGATGATGGTTTCGTAGCCTTTGGACTGGGCGTTGATGAATTCGTCGGCGTGGGCGTGGCGTGCCGCCTCGATGATCTGCTCGTCGGTGGCCTCGAGATTGCCGTAGCGGATGTTGTTGAGGATGGTGTCGTGAAAGAGGAACACGTCCTGATTGACGATGCCGATGTGGTCGCGCAAGGAATGTTGGGTGATGCTGCGGATGTCCTTACCGTCGATAAGGATGGCCCCTTCGTCGGGGTCGTAGAAGCGGAGCAGCAGGGAAAACAGAGTGCTTTTGCCGGACCCGCTTTGGCCGACCAGCGCGTAGCGGCGTCCGGGTTCCATGTTGAGGGAGACCTCCTTTACGGCGGGGATACCGGGCTGGTAGGAGAACGTGACCTTGTCGAAAGAAATGGCGCCGCGGACGTTTTGCAGGGGTTGTGCGTCCGGGGCGTCGGGGATGTCGGGCGGGTGGTCGAGCACTTCGAAAACCTTGCTGGCGGCGATCAGGCATTTTTGCAGCATGATCTGCAACTGGGACAGCGCCTTGGCGTGCGGGTAGACGGCGATGAGTGAGGCGTAGAGGATGAGGAACGTGCCGGCGGACATGTTCACGTGCCACGCGTAGGCGAGGCCGAGGGCAATGCCGAGCGAGGCGACGGTTTCGACCATCGGGGCGACGATTTCCATGGCCTTGCGCCAGCGCATCACCAGCTTTTCAATCTGCTTGCAGCCCTGATCGAAGCGGGCGCATTCGTATTCTTCGCGGGCCAGGGATTTGACGACACGGATGCCGGCAAAGGCCTCTTGCATGGTGACGAGCACCATGCCGGCCTCTTCTTCCTCTTTGCCGCCGGCTTTGCGGACTTTTTGGCTGATGTGGATTACAGGGAGGATGCAGAGAGGGAAGACGACGAAGGCGACGAGGGCGAATTTCCAGTCGAGGAAGAAAAGCATACCGACGAAAGTGACGATGGACACCGGGTGCTTGACCATGCTGGCGGCGACATCGCTGCCTGCCGAGGCGACCATGCGCGTGCGGTTGAAAACCGTCTGCATCAGCTCGCCACCCTTGCTTTTGGAGTAGAAGCGCAGGGATTGGCCCATGAGGGCCTCGAAGCATTTGGAGCGCAGGTCGTAGAGGACGCGTTGCCCGACCCAGAGGATGAAATAGCGGCTGAGGTAGCCAAGGATTCCGCGGACGAGGATCAGCACGGGCACGATGCCGCACAGTGCGAGCACCGTCCACACGCCGTGCTCGCCGCTGAGTTCCGGGCGCGGCAGGTCGAAATTTCCGGCGATGGGTACGCGCCCGGTTTCCAGTGCCTCGTCCGAGGGCAGGACGATTTCGAAGACGTATTTCAGGCCGAGGATGACGA
>SLCJ01000347.1 GCA_007125835.1 Verrucomicrobiales bacterium
ATCGAAATCGAAATCGAGTAGTATTGAATTGATACCGGATGTGGGTTAAATGTATGCCCCAAATTTTGAAAATATAGCCGGGATCCCTGGCGCGAAAAGTGTGTGGGAAATCCCTCGCGACGGCACGCCCGATGTGGAAATCGACCCGTAGCCACCCCCCATACCTCCCGACATCCTCACTTGATCTTCCAGAGCGCCGTGGCCGTGAGCCCTTCGCATTCCAACGCCCCTCTACATCGCCAGGAAATTGCCCAGCAGTTTCTTTCCTTCCGCAGTGAGGATGCTTTCGGGGTGGAATTGGACTCCGTGCACAGGGTGTTCGCGGTGGCGGACGCCCATGATCTCGTTTTCAGCCGCGTGGGCGCATACCTCCAGGCAGTCGGGGATGCTGCCCGGACGCAGGATCAAAGAGTGGTATCGCGTGGCCTCGAATGGCGTGGACAGACCGGCGAAGACGCCTCTGCCGTCATGCTCAAGGAACGAGGTTTTACCGTGCATCAAGCGGTCAGCGCGCACGACTTCGGCTCCGTAAACCTGACCGATGGCCTGATGACCGAGACAGACGCCGAGGAGAGGGATCCGCGGACCGAAGCGCCGCACCACCTCGCAACTGATGCCGGCTTCGTTGGGCGTGCAGGGTCCGGGTGAAATGCAGATGTGCTCCGGAGCCAGCGCCTCGATCTCGTCCGGTGAAATTTCGTCGTTCCGGCGCACCACCACCTCCGCGCCCAGCTCCCCGAAATACTGGACCAGATTGTAGGTGAACGAATCGTAATTGTCGATGACCAACAGCATGATTTATCCCTCTTCTGATTGCTTGCCCCCCGCCAGCGGACGCGCCACATCGACCGCCCGCAGCATTCCCCGCGCCTTGTTCACCGTCTCCCGGTATTCGTACTCGGGATTGGAATCGGCGACCACCCCGGCACCGGCCTGCACGTATGCCGAGCCGTCGCGCAGCAGGCAGGTGCGCAGGGTGATGCAGGAGTCGTGGTTTCCGTCGAACCCGAAATACCCTACGGCACCTGCGTAGGTGCCTCGTTTTTGTTTTTCCAGCTCGTAGAGGATCTGGACCGCACGCACCTTGGGCGCACCGCTGACCGTGCCCGCGGGAAAAGTGGCCCGCATCACGTCGAACGCGGTGCGACCAGGAGCCAGACGCCCCTCGACATGCGAAACAATGTGCATCACATGGCTGTAGCGTTCGATCACCATGAAATCGCTTACCTTGACCGATCCCGTCTCCGAAACCCTGCCGAGGTCGTTGCGCGCAAGATCGACCAGCATCAGGTGTTCGGCACGCTCCTTGGCGTCGGCGAGAAGGTCGTCGGCCAGTTCGTCGTCTTCCTCGCGGGTTCTACCGCGCCAGCGCGTGCCGGCAATGGGCCGCAGCTCCACTTTGCCGTCGGTGCAGCGGACATGCACCTCGGGCGAGCTGCCCACCAGCGCCGTCCGCTCTGGAAATTCGAGGATAAACATGTAAGGCGACGGATTCACGTGGCGCAGCGCCCGGTAGAGGTCGACGGGATCGCCATCGAAGGGTGTGCGGAAGCGCTGCGAGGGCACGACTTGGAACACGTCGCCGGCGTGGATGTATTCCCGAGCCCGCTCGACCATGCTGTGGAACTCCTCCGCTGTGGTGTTGCTTTCCGCGGCCGGGCCTGCGGCGGCCTCGCCCAGGACGTTGAAGCGGCGGGCCTCAATGGGGCGCTCAAGCTTCTCAAGCGTGCCGGCGATTCGCCGCCGTCCCTGCTCGTAGGCGGTCTTCGGGTCGGCACCTTCCTCAATCAAGACAGATGCCACCACAGTGACGTGCTTTTTGAGATGATCGAAAATGACCACCGTGTCGGTGATCATGAACACGGCGTCCGGCACGCCGAGCACATCCTGCGGCGGCTCGCCCACGCTGGGCTCGAAAAAGCGCACGCAGTCGAAGCCAAGGTAGCCCACCGCCCCGCCCGAAAAAAGCGGCAAGCCCATCGCCGCACTGTCCGCCGGACGGCAATCCCCCATCACCTGCTCCAGCTCGGCAAGGGGGTCCCGATCCGTTTCGTAGCTCTGCTGAACGCCATCCGCAGCCGTCAGGGTAACCTGGCACCCGCTTTGGGTCAGAATCAGCCTGGGATTGCTGCCGAGAAACGAATAGCGGCCAATGGTCTCGGAACTTTCCGCCGATTCCAGCAAAAAACTGTGGCTGCCATCGCGCAGGCGCAGGTAGGCAGCCAGCGGGGTGATAAAGTCAGAAGACACCCGTGTGAACACGGGGATCAGCTTCGCCTCGCGCGCGAGGCGGGAGAACTCATCGAAATCCGGCAGGACTGGCAGGGTGTCGCTCATCAGGGTCAGTGTCAATTTGTGCCGGGCATCGCCCTGCCGCAAGCATTCGATAGACGAAATTCACGATCGCTGCGTAATTTCATCCGGGTCCGTCCCCCGCCCCGGCCAAAAGCCGCTCCACCGCCTCCATGGCCGGCAGTCGCCCGGACTCCACCTCGGATTCCAGCTTGCGCAACTGCGCGCGCCGGTCCGCATCGTCGAAAAAGCGCGACAACACCGCCTCGCGCGCCAAACTGGAAAACCAGTCCAGCTCTTGCCGCCGGCGCCGCGCCTCCCACTCCCCCTCCCGCGCCAATTCCTCCCGAAAACGCATGATCATCTCCCGGATCTCCTCCAAGCCTGTCCCCTCGATGGATGAGCACGCCATGGCCGGCGGGCTCCATCCCCTGGTAAACGGCTGCAGGTAATGCAGCACCCGCGCATATTCCACACGCGCCCGCTGCGCCGCCGCCAGATTGCTGCCATCGGCCTTGTTGACCACGATGGCATCCGCCATCTCGATGATCCCCTTCTTGATTCCCTGAAGCTCATCGCCGGCCCCCGCAATCTGCAAAAGCAGGAAAAAATCCACCATTCCCCGCACCGCGATCTCACTCTGCCCCACGCCCACGGTCTCCACGATCACCACGTCGAACCCGGCCGCCTCACATAGTGTCACCGATTCCCGTGTCCTCGCCGCCACGCCTCCCAACGCGCCGCCCGACGGGCTCGGCCGGATAAACGCAGAGGGGTGGCGCGCCAGTTCCTCCATCCGCGTCTTGTCGCCGAGAATGCTGCCACCGCTGCGTCCACTCGTCGGGTCGACTGCCAACACCGCCACCCGGTGACCGGCCTCGCACAGCAGCAGCCCGAAACTCTCGATAAACGTGCTTTTCCCCGCTCCCGGCACGCCGGTGATGCCGATGCGCAGTGTTTCCCCGCACCGACCCAGAGATTCCCTCACCAGAAGCCGCGCACTCTCGCGATGCTCGCGGCGGCGGCTTTCGACCAGCGTGATCGCCCGCGCCAACATCACCCTGTCGCCTTGGCGAACCCCTTCCAGAATCCGCTCCGGCGGCGGAGCGGCGCGCGGCATACGCCTTTTCCCAGAGCTTGTTGCCGACGGGCGGAAGCCCGGCAACCCATCGTGTCCGCCATCCACACCCGCTACCACACCACCAGCAAAGACAGCTCCCCTCCCTTCCTCACGCGCCCATTCCGTGGCGCGTCGTGCCGATTTCGCGGCTCCTTCGTTTCCAGTGTCGCTCTTCACAAAGCCACACTAGCCGCCGCCACGCCCGGAGCAAAACTTTTTCTCCCATTCTTTCTGCTTGAGACAGCGCAACGTTCCGTTTACAACATGGCGCGCCGCACACACCGCCACCCATACATCCCAATCCACGCCACCTCCGACGCGCCCCCCATTCTTTCCCACCGCCCGGCCCCCGCGCCAAGCGTATCGCCGACGGCTAGGGCCCGCATACATGCAAATCGAGAACCTCAAGGTATTTTGCGATCTGGTCGAGACCCGCAGTTTCTCGGGAGCGGCCGAACGCAACAATGTCACGCAGAGCGCCGTCAGCCAGAAGGTGCGCTCGCTCGAAGAGCATTACGGTGTCACACTCATTGAACGCGGTGCCGGGAGAAAATTCAGGCTCACACCGGAAGGGCGGATTTTCTTCGACGGCTGCCTGGACGTGCTGGCCCGTTACGATGAAATCCCGCGCCGCCTGCTCAAGGCCAGCGGCGAGCTGCGCGGCGAAGTGCGCATGGCCACCCTTCCTGGAATCGGTCTTTACCGATTCGCTGCCCGCAGACGCAGATTCCGCCGCCTGTTTCCCGGCGTCCGTGTCGATGCCGTCTACAGCAGTCGCGAGAAAGCCACCCAACAGGTGGCCGACGGCACCGCCGACGCCGCGCTCCTCACCTGGCCAACTAAAGGCAAGGGCTATCAAGTTGAAATCTGTTGGCAGGAGAAGCTCGTGCTTGTCTGTCCGCTTTCCCACCGCCTCGCCCGCTACGGCACGATCGGCCTGCGCGACCTGCGCGGCGAACGCCTGATCGAATGCGCGCCCGATCCCGTCTCCGCCGCCGCCATACGTACCACCCTGGACAAAGCCAAGGTCGAGGTCTGTCCCGTGTTTGAGGTGCGCAGCGTCGAATCCGCGCTGCGCGGTGTCGAGGTCGAGGGGGCCGTCGCCATCCTCCCGGAAGAGCAGGTTCAGGGGCAGGGCGAACGCTACCGCATCGTCGATATCAACTCCATGGAAATGTGGCGCCCCGTCGGAGTCGTCCTCCCTGCGACCCGCTCCACTACGCCCGCCCTCTCCGAATTCATCCGCACACTCAAAAGCCAGGACTAATTCCAACTCTCAGTTCCCCGCCTTCACTGTGGAACCACCTCCCCGCGCTGCGAGACGAGCAAGGTCCGAAAGCACCGCCAAGGTCTCCTCCTTCGCCGGGTCGATGCCGAAGGGGAATTCGGGATTTTCGTCGCGGATCGCCTCCTCCTCTTCCGAGAGCGTGCGCCGCATGCTGTCCGACCCGAAGACGGAGAAATCCTCCTGCTGGGAAAGATCCGGGTCGTCCACGTTGTCCATGACGATGCGGTAGATCACCGGTGCCGAATCTTCGTCATCCAGAATTCGGGCGAAGCGTTCGCGCCGCTCAGCGCGCCGTTTCGAAAGCTGGCTCTCGCGCTTCGCCCTCTCGTTAAGGCGCTCCTGCAGGTTCAGGGAAATCTGATTGCGTTCGCGCTCCTCAAGGATGCGCGCCACATCCTCACGGATGTAATCAAATTCCACATGATTGGCAATGCGCTCCTCGCTGAGCGCCTGCAATGCCTCCAGCGGCAGGTTGTCCTCGGCAAATGCGGGAAACTCCCGGGCCTCGATTGTTTCAAAGGGAAGCGGATTGCGCTGAGAGGCCTCGCCAATCTCCATCGCATCCATCCGCGAGGGCAGCACAACATCCGGAACCACGCCCTTCAACTGCGTCGATCCACCCGCCACCCGGTAAAACTTGCTGATCGTCACCTTCAACGAACCCGCCCGCGAGGCATCCGCAAACAAGGGCAGCGCACCTCCGAGAGGCGTGATCGTCTGCACCGTGCCCTTGCCGAAAGTCGACTCGTCCCCAATGATCACCGCCCGACGATAATCCTGCAGCGCGCCTGCGAAAATCTCACTGGCCGAGGCGCTGGCCTTGTTCACAAGCACTGCCAGCGGCCCGTCATACAGCATGTCGCGCGAGGAGGATTCCCTCACCTGCAAGCGGCCATTGCTGTCCTTGGCCTGCACCACGGGCCCGCGCGGAATGAAAAGCCCGGTCAGGGAAATCGCCTCTTCTAGCGAACCTCCGCCATTCATCCGCAGGTCGATGGCCAAGCCGTCGATGCCCTCCTTGATCAACCGCTCCAGAAGGCGCCGCACGTCGCGTGTCACCCCGGTCGTCCCCTCTTCAAGATTCGCGTAAAACGAAGGCACCGTAATCCAGCCAATTTTTTCCGTGCCGCCATCGGCCGTTTCCCTCTTGATTAGCTGCGCCGTGGCCAGCTGATCCTTCAGCTCGACCTGCTCGCGTTTGATGACAATGTCACGGGTGCTCGTCGGATCGTCCACGGGAATCACGCGCAGCCTGACCTCGGTGCCCTCCTCGCCGCGAATCATGTCCACCACGCGGCTCAGGCGCATAAACACCACGTCCACCAGCTCGCCCGAATTGTCCGGGTCCACAGCAATCACCCTGTCGTCCAGCTGAAGCTGCCCCTCCTTGTCCGCCGGACCATTGACGACAATGCCTTTAATCTGGGTGGTGCCGTCGTCGTTCGCCTGCAGCAGCGCGCCGATCCCAACCAGCTGGTTGGCCATGTTCGAATGAAACTGCTGCTCCTCGCTGAAGCTGAAATAGTCAGTGTGCGGATCATAAACCCGGCACAGCGAAGAGATGAACAGGTTGAAAATCTCCTCCTCGTCGGTCTCCCGCACATTTTCAATCACCCGCGTAAAGCGATTCTGAATTTTCTCACGCACCTCCTCAATGCTGACCGGCTCCGGCAGCTCGCGCCCGAGACGCTCGGCGCGCTCGGTCGCCGCCAGGCCTCGGAGATGCTCCTCAAGGAAAAAGCTTTCCACATGGGCCATCCACAATTCATCGGCATCCTCCGGGCTGGCGGGCCAATCCGCCTCCTCCCGGCTTTTCGCCACCATCTGGTCACTTTCAAAATCGAAGTCTGCACTGGCGATCACCTCTTCCAGCCAGGCGAAGCGCTCCTCGGCCCGCTGCGCATAGACGCGGAAGATAGTCGTCGCCGGTTCCATCCCATTCGCATCGATCAACTGCAGGTGCAGGTTGTCGCCAAACTCGCTTTTGAAACCATCAATATCCTCCCGGAGGAAATACATCCGGTGAAAATCCAGCTCGCGCAGGTATTCGTCCATGATGCCGCGCGACAAATCCTTGTCGAACGGCAACTTGTTGAAATGCAAGGCCCTGAGCCTCCCTACGGCAGCACGCCCCACCAAATCAAAATCAGTTTCGGCAGCGGCCGGTTCAGGCAGGACCGGCATCGCCAGAACGGCGGCCGCGGCAATCACTAGAGGACGTGTGGCGAACATAGTCTATTTGAGTGGGGATTCGGCAGGGCTCTCTCTCCTTGGGGGGAATTTCCTGCGTTACAGGAAAAACGCCGATCAAGGCGGTATTCTTGCATGAAGCGAAACGAGCGACAAGCTCCGTCCAGCCAATTCTTTTGCAAGGAAATTTCCTCCCCCACCACCACAGGTCCGCCGCTTATTCCCGGCCCAGCGAGCCAATCTGTCGAACGATCCGGACAAAAACTCCACCATCCCACTCGCAGCCAACCGCATTCCTGTCTCCAATCCCCAACCTCAACAATCGCAAATCCTACCTGCCCCGCCCCCACTTCCGAACTTGTTGTCGACGCAAAATCGGCCATCTTTCCCGTCATCCTCGTCCACCACGCCCCATGCCCCAACCACAACTCTCGGAACACATCAGCAAAGCCGCTGTCCTGCTCGAAGCCCTTCCCTACCTCCAGAATTTCCGTGGCAAGACGTTTCTGATCAAAGTCGGCGGCAGCGCCATGGAAAACGCCGACCTCGTGCGCGGGCTCATGCGCGACATCGTGTTCCTCGAAGTCGCCGGCATCAACCCGGTGATCGTCCACGGCGGCGGCAAGGCAATCAGCGCCGCCATGGCTTCCTGCGGACTCGAACCCCAATGGGTCAATGGCCTGCGGGTGACCGACGGGGCCGCCATCGATGTCGTCGAGCGCACTCTGGCGCAGCAGATCAATCCAGGTCTGGTCGCCCAAATCCAGCGCTTCGGCGGCCGCGCGGTCGGTGTGCGCGGCCGCGATGTGTTCGTCGGCCGCCGCTTGCCAGGTCGCGCCGCCGACGGCTCCGAAGTCGACCTCGGCTACGTCGGCGAAGTCACGGATTGCCGCACCGAACTCGTCGAGGCCGCCCTCGCCGGGGAAATGGTGCCGGTGGTCAGCCCACTCGCCAGCGACGCCTGCGACGGCCACGCCCTCAATGTGAATGCCGACCTCGCCGCAGCCGCACTCGCCAAGGCCCTGGGCGCCCAGAAGCTCATCTACCTGAGCGACGTGCTCGGACTGATGCGCGATCCCAGCAACCCGGAAACCCTGATTCACACCGTCAGCCGCGCCGGCATCGCCGGCCTGATCGAAGACGGCATCATCACCGGCGGCATGATCCCCAAAATGGATTCCGCTCTGGACGCCATTGCCTCCGGCGTCGGCAAGGTCCACTTGATCGACGGCCGCATCCCCCACTCGCTCCTGCTCGAAGTGTTCACCACCGGCGGTGTGGGCACAGAAATCATCGCCTGACCCGCCACGCCATGGAAAAAGACACCACGCCGCACCCGGACAACCCATCGGATCAGCCCCCTCAGGACTTCCTGATCCCGGCATACGCCCGCTACCCGATCGCCCTCAAACGCGGCCAAGGCACGCGGGTGTGGGACACCAAGGGAAATGAATACCTCGACTTCACCTCCGGCATCGCCGTCTGTGCGCTCGGCCACTGCCACCCGGCCATGGTCGAGGCGCTCGCCGCCCAATCCAAACGCCTCTGGCACTGCTCAAATCTTTTCCAACAACCCCTTCAGGCCGAACTCGCCCGCTTTCTGGTCGAAGAGGCCATGACTCTGCCCGGCAAAATTTTCCTGTGCAACAGCGGAGCCGAGGCAAACGACGGACTGATCAAGGCCGCCCGGCGCTATGGCCATCAAAACCCGCTCACCGACAGCACGCCGCGCACCACCATCCTGACCCTGCACCAGAGTTTCCACGGCCGCACCCTCGGCGGAATCGCCGCCACCGGTCAGGACAAGGTCAAAGAAGGATTCGACCCAATGCTGCCCGGCTTTCTCCACCTGCCCATAAACGACGCATCCGCCATCGAAAAGGCCATGCACGAACATCCAGTGGCCGCCATTCTGCTCGAACCCATCCAAGGAGAAGGCGGCGTGCGCACCGCCACCGCAGATTTCCTCCGCAGCCTTCGCACGCTCTGTGACAAGCACCGTGCGCTGCTGTTTTTCGATGAGGTGCAATGTGGCCTCGGGCGCACCGGGCACTGGTGCGGCTGGCATTCGCTCGGTGCCGAAGACGTCGCCCCCGATGGCGTGAGCTGGGCCAAAGGCATGGGCGGCGGATTTCCCATCGGCTCTTTTTGGTTGCGCGACACGACAACCCGGGAGGCCTCGCCCTCGCTCTGCGACATCCTCGGCCCGGGCTCCCACGGCACCACCTATGGCGGTTCGCCCCTGGCCTGCGCAGTGTCCCTCGCCGTACTGCGCGA
>SLCJ01000134.1 GCA_007125835.1 Verrucomicrobiales bacterium
GGAAAACTTGGAAGAAGTTTGGAAAACTTGGGGAATAAAAGGGATGGCTGGGGGTTGATTCAGACCTGGGGCTGCGATTTGGGGAGCGGCAGCGGGGAATCGGTGCGTCCGAGGTCGAAAGCGGCATGGACGACGCGCGCCGCTTCTTCACAACGCTCCTCGGCGATCGTCACCGCGATTTTGATCTCGGATGTGGAGATCATCTGGATGCTGATGCCGGCTTCCGCCAGCGCTTCAAACATTTCCGCAGCCACACCGCTGTGCGAGCGCATGCCAATGCCCACCGCGCTCAGTTTGGCGATGCCGCCATGGCTCTCCATCCACGCGCCACCCAGCTCGGAGAGAACCGGCGACAGTGCCTCGTCGGCGCGTGCGATGTCGTTGCGGTAGACGGTGAACGAGATGCGGGCCAACCCGGATTTGGACACGTTCTGCACGATCATGTCGACATTGATCCCGGATTCGCCGAGCGCACGGAAAATCCGGAAGGCGCTGCCCGGCACGTCCGGCACGTCGTTGAGGGTGATTTTCGCCTGGTCGCGTTCCAGGCTGATGCCGCGAATGATAACAGATTCCATATTCTGATGTTCTTCGGTGACCAGGGTGCCGGGCCCGTTGTGCAGGCTGCTGCGCACTTCGAAGGGCACGTGATATTTTTTGGCGCACTCGACGGAGCGAGCCTGCATCACCTTCGACCCTGAGCTGGCCATTTCCAGCATTTCGTCGTAGGAGATTTCATTGAGCCGCCGGGCATCGGGCACCACCCGCGGGTCGCAGGTGTAGACGCCATCGACATCGGTGAAAATCTGGCAAAGGTCGGCCCCGATGGCGGCGGCCATGGAGATGGCGGTGAGGTCGGACCCGCCGCGCCCCAGCGTGGAAATCCTACCGGTGGGCGTCTCGCCCTGAAAGCCTGCCAGCGTCACCACAGCCCCCTCATCGAGGTGCCGCCGCACGGCATCGGGGCGGATTTCCAGGATCCGGGCACGGGTGTGGGCGTCATCGGTGCGGATGCCGGCTTGCGGACCTGTCATCGACACCGCGCGGCCACCGAGCTGGTTGATGGCCATGGCCAGCAGCGCGATGGTGGTTTGCTCGCCGGTGGCGAGCAGGACGTCCAGTTCGCGGGGGCTTGGCACGGGCGACATTTCCGCGGCCAGCCCCAGCAGGCGGTCGGTCACCCCGCCCATGGCCGAAACGACGACCACCACCTGATTGCCCTGCCTGGCTGTCTCCCATACGCGGCGGGCGACATGGAGAATGCGCTCGCTGCTGCCCACGGATGTGCCTCCGTATTTTTGAACGATCAGAGCCAAGGTGTTTTTCGGTTGTGGATGGGTGGTAAAACGGGGCCGACACTGTATCGGGGAAGCCTTGCGATGCAAGGAGAAGGAATCACTGGCGGCAGGCGCTTTTCTCGTTTATGCTATCCGCCCTCATTCTCATGCCCCCCGACAAGCCCACTCTCGAATTCCTCAACTCCTTCTCCGTCGGCATACGCCGCGAGGCCGACCTCGTAGCCAAAGACGGAGCCGTCACCCGCATCTACGGCGGCGAAAACCTGATCGAAGCCCGCGTTGAAACCAACCGCACCTACCGCGTGCGCCTGTTTCGGATGGAGGGAGCCTGGCAGGGTGAGGTGTCGCCCGAAGACGACCATGCCGGCGTGGTGATGGTCGCCTCGATGCTCGAACGCCTGCGCCTTGGCGACAAGCTGCCCGAAAGCGCCGATGACCCCGGCGACAAACCGCTTGCCGCCCTGATCGAGGAGAAGCTCGACCGCAACCTTTCGCCCCGCGAGGAGCTTTTCGTGGGCAAGATCGAGAAGCGTTTCCAGCGCTTCCTCAAGGAGGGCGCGATCCGCGACACCGACCTCGTCCGCCTCAGCCCGAAATGGCAAGTCGAATCGATGGACCCGCTCAACCTCTGGGAGACGCCGCCCACCGACGCGCTTCGCTTCTGGAACCACATCGCCTACGCCTTCTCGCGCAAAAACATCCCGCTACCGCCTTTCATGGAGCCGGTGACCGACCTCGAATCCATCGCCGCCTCCCGCCGCGAGACCGAGGAAAAAGCCCGCCTCCAGCTCTGGCGCGATCGCATCGAGCGCGCCGCTGCTTCGCCCACCGAAAGTGCCATCACGCCGCTCGAACTGCGCCTGCTCGTCGGGCCATCCGACGCGCGCCTGCAATGGCGTGCCCGCGAGGAAACCGCCTGGACCACCGCCTCGTCGCGTGCGGAGGTCGATGAAATCGAGGGGAAAGTGCTCGCCGGGCGCTGGCGGCCCACCGCAGCCGGAGCCCTGTTGCTCGCCCACTACGACGAACACCTGCAGAACGAGGGCAGCGATGTCTTCGACCTCGACCGCGAATCCGCCTGCCGTTTGATCAACCGCTTTTTCCACCACGAGGGCATGTGGGATTTGATTGTCACGCTGGACGAGCAGCCGTTCCAGCCGGCCCCGGGGAAACTCGCGTGGACTTGCCTCGGCGGCGGCTCCGCAGTCGAAGGCTACACTCTTTCCCTGCACACCCCGGACGGATCCGAAATCCCACACAGCGTGCGCGCGCTGCCGGGTGCCGAGGACCTTTACCTTGCCGACGATACGGTGTTCCGCGGGCCGAT
Organism: Verrucomicrobiales bacterium; assembly: GCA_007125835.1. Lineage (GTDB taxonomy): Bacteria > Verrucomicrobiota > Verrucomicrobiia > Verrucomicrobiales > SLCJ01 > SLCJ01. The sequence goes on from SLCJ01000134.1 coordinate 2,626, forward strand.
GCACTGGGGTGGCGGCACCGAGATCGACCCCCGCCACGAATTGCCGCGTGAGTTGATCGAATCATCTGATGGCATCGCCTTCCTCGACCGCATCGGCGCCGCCCCCCCGCCCCACCTCGCGGCGCGTATTGTCGACCACAGCCCGGAGGTCCGCATCCAGGCACGGATCGCCCGCAACCTCACTACCGCTGACAGCGAACACATGGTACTCGAAATCCGTGCCGAGGACTCGGCGACCGGCGGCATTCAGGAGCTGCGTCGCCAGGAATGGATCGTCACCCGCGAACCGGATCAAAGTGCCGACCGCATTGTCCGCCCCAACCAAGCCCGCCTCGACCGCGTGCGCCGGGAAGTCCTCGACCTCGGATTTGTCTTCGATGAATCCGTCTCCGGCCACAAATCCAGAGTCTCCAAAGTATTTCCCGCACGATTCCACGCTTGGGCAAAGTCACTGCCGGATTATGTGGTGATCGATGGCGACGACCTCACGCGCAGCCTGCTCGCCGACCCGATCACCGCGCGCCTGCGCCTCGAAGTGGACGACAAAGGCATCGACTGGTTCGACCTCAAGGTCGCCATCGATCTGGAGGGGGTCGACCTCAGTCAGGAGGAGATCCGCGCCTTGGTCGCGGCACGTGGGGGATTCCTCCGCTTGAAGGACGGCACCTGGGCGCGCCTCGAACTCGACCTCGACGATGACCAGCGCGAGGCCATCGAAATGCTCGGCCTCGACCCCTTCGACACCAGTGGTGAGCCGCAGCGGCTGCACGCCACCCAGATTGCCGATCCGGCCATCCGCGAGGCTTTCGACCCCCGCGCCTGGGAAAAAATCTGCCAGCGCGCCGCCAGCCTCCAAACCGCCGTCAAACCCGACGTGCCTGACGATCTCAAAGCCACTCTCCGCCCCTATCAGATCGATGGATTCCATTTCCTGTCCTACCTCGCCACCAATAGCTTCGGCGGCGTGCTCGCGGACGACATGGGCCTCGGCAAAACCGTGCAAAGCCTCGCCTGGGTCCTCTGGCTCCGCAGCCAAAAAGGCAAACAAGGCAAGCCCGCTCTGGTCGTCTGCCCCAAGTCCGTGATCGATGTCTGGGTCGGCGAGGCCGAACGTTTCGCCCCCGAGCTGGACGTGCGGGTCCTGCGCGCCGATGGCGACACCACCTCCAGCGCCCATCCCGCCGACCTCATGGATGGCGATCTGGTGGTGATGAACTACGCGCAGCTTCGCATCCACCGCGACGCGCTCAAAGAGACCCAATGGCTCGCCGTGATCCTGGACGAAGGGCAGCAGATCAAAAACCCGGACAGCCAGGCCGCCCGCGCCGCCCGCGAACTCGACGCCCTCCACCGCCTCGTCCTCACCGGCACCCCGATCGAGAACCGCCTGCTCGACCTGTGGTCGCTCATGGCCTTTGCCATGCCCGGCATTCTCGGCAAACGCTCCCACTTCAGCAAGCGCTTCGACCGCCGGAAAGACCCCGAGGCCGCGCGCCGCCTCACCACCCGCCTGCGCCCGTTTCTTCTGCGCCGCACCAAATCCCAGGTCGCCCGCGACCTGCCCCCGCGCACCGAAGAGGATGTCTACTGCGACCTCGAAGGTGCGCAACGCGATCTCTATCAGGCCGAGCTTTCCCGCATCCAGCGCGTGCTGCTCGGCATCGAGCGCGACGAGGACCTGGCGCGCCAGAGTTTCGTGATCCTGCAGGGGCTCATGCGGCTGCGCCAGATCTGCTGCCACCCGAGCCTTGCCGACAGCTCGCAAGCCGATGTGCCCTCGGCAAAAATCAACGCCCTGTTCTACCTCCTCGACCAACTCCGGGAGGAAGGCCACAAGGTGCTGGTATTTTCCCAGTTCGTCGGCATGCTCGACATCATCCGCGAACGGCTGCGCACCGAAAAACGCCCGTTTTCCTACCTCACCGGCTCGACGCGAAACCGCCGCGAAGTGGTCGACCACTTCCAGCGCACCCAAGACCCCGAGGTATTCCTTCTCTCCCTCAAGGCCGGCGGCAGCGGCCTCAATCTCACCTCCGCCAGCTACGTGATCCTCTATGATCCGTGGTGGAACCCCGCCGTCGAAAATCAAGCCATCGACCGCACCCACCGCATCGGCCAGACCCAGCGCGTCAATGCCTACCGACTGCTCATGCGCGACACCGTCGAGCAGAAAATCCGGGTCCTGCAGCAGCAGAAACAGAGCCTGTTCAGCGGCGTGCTCGGCCAGGAAAGCTTCGCGCGGAACCTCACCGTCGATGACGTGCGCTATCTTTTCCTGCGCAACGGCTGAGCATCGGCACAGGATTTGCACCCAGCCCCACCTGATCCTTGACATTGGACAGAATGGAAGCATCCTAGATTTGAGAACCCATGTCCCACCCCCCCGGGACAAACGTAGCCTGTATTTGATCATGAAAACATTTTCCATCCTGATCCTTCTTTCCGGGTCCCTGGCCCTGATTTCCTGCACGCCTCCGGGCCAACCCTTGCAGTCGGCCTACACCGGCCCCAACCGCTTCGGTTACCAAGGCCCCGCAGCCCAGGCAGCAGGTCTCCGCGGACAGCCGCAAGCCCAGCCACAGGGACACATTGCCGACGCCCTCCGGGGCACGGCTCCCAGCGGTATTGCCGGCCAACAGATCACGCAACCTGTGGTGCCCGAAGCTTCCATCGGCACGCCAACCACGGGGCCTCAAGGCCCGGACCCCACCGTCGCGCGGGACACCACTCCCACACCCGATCCTGAGCGCCGCGTAGATCCTCCGGCCGCCGACCTCCGCGGTCCCGATCCACTTCGCACACCGGAGCAGCCAACCGCCGACACCCGCCCCGCTCCGGCGCCTCAAGCGGAAATCCCTGTGGGCATCCCCGTCGCCGGCAAAGAAGGCCTCGTCTACAGTCCGCACGACAAGGAAGCAGGTCTCGTCGATGTCACAGGCATGCCGCCCGGCTCCGTCGCCGAATGCCCATACACCCTCAAGCGCTTCCTGGTGCCCTGAGCACCGGAGATCCGCCGCTTGAAAAACAGGATTGATCACAAATTTTGAAAATGCGGCGATTTTCGCCGCGTTGCATCGGCCTTGTGCGGCAGATGCTGGGCATCTGTTTTGCAGTGGGAGGTCAGGTGATTTTGCGTGGTCTTCCACCCCGCCGACAGCTTTCGGCACGCAGCCAAGACCTTTCACCGTGCCCCGAGGTATTCATGCAACTGCCGCCGCCATCCGCTGTCGGTAAACGGTTTCCGGTTTTTTGTGTAGAATAGGAGGTGAAAATGAATGCTGTGGCATGTCGAGCCGATAGAACGGTCACGGTTCTGGCATCCCTTCGGGATGCGGGGGTGTGTTATGCCTTATCCGGAGGTCTTCACGATGTTGCGACCTCCGGCTACGATCTCTCAACCCTCCGGGTTGGTTGATTCCATCCCGAAGGGATGCCAGAACGCGGCCAGCAAGGGGAACCCACCCCCCTCCGCGTCCTGAAGGGACGCCGGGAAACGTCCAACTCCCTCCCCGGCTCGCCACTCGCATTTCAGGCCAATCCCGTTTCGTCGCCGACACCTTATGCCACAAACACCCTCAATCCCAATGCGCGAAACACCCTGCCCCGCACAAGACGCCACAATGCCCGCTTGAATTATGGGGCTCAGGCGGTTTGGTTGGCGCTCTCTTCGGATTCACATCAACGACCTCCCCGTCCCGACTCCGGCCCACCAACCCACACCTCCACACCCACCACCCCACTTTTCCCCCATGTCACTCCGTTTCTTCGTCCCTCCTGAACTCTGGAAGCCAGAGCAACCCCGCCTCTCGGAAGAGGAAAGCCACCATGCTGCGGATGTCCTGCGCCTGCGCGAGGGAGACACACTCACGCTATTCAACGGACGCGGCGAGGAACAAACTGTGCGCGTCCGCCATGCCACGCGTCGGCACATCGACCTCGAGCCCGGCCCGGTCACACCCACGCCCCCCCTGCCCTGCCGCATCCATCTTTTCCAGGCTATCCCTAAAGGTCGCCACATGGACCTCATCGTGCAGAAGGCCACCGAACTCGGGGCCGCCACGATTCATCCCGTGATATCGGCCCGCACTATTGTCCGGCTCGACGAAGGCGAAGCCCACCGGAAACAGGGCAAATGGCAGCGCACCGCCATCGAGGCCTGCAAACAATGCGGACGCAACCACCTCCCGGAAGTCGCCGCGCCCTTGCCAATGAACGACGCCCTCGCTCATCTTCCTACCGGCCCATGCCTCACAGTCATCGCCTCGCTGCTCCCCGGCTCCCCACACCTCCGCGAGGTGATCGCCACCTTCCGGAATGAAAACGGATCGCCCCCGGGGGAGGTTGCGGTGTGGATCGGGCCCGAGGGCGACTTCACGCCTGCCGAAGTCAATGCCGCCATAGCGCGGGGTGCCCGCCCCGCCGGACTCGGCCCGATCATCCTTCGCTCCGAAACCGCCGCCCTGTTCGCCCTTTCCGCCCTCGCCTACGAGCTGCAGAACTGATCCCCATCGGATTACCCCCGCCCCTCACCTTCCCGACAAGCACACTCATGCCGGTCCTCCTCTCCGCCAAGGATCTCCATCTCTCCTACGGCCCACAGCAATTGCTCCAAGGCGTATCCCTAGTCATCGAATCCGGCGAACGGGTCGGCCTGATCGGGCGCAATGGCTGTGGCAAATCCTCCCTCCTGCGCATCCTCGCCGGCGGCAGCGCCCCCGACTCCGGAGAGGTCGTTTTGAGCCGAGACCTGCGCATCGGCTACCTGCCGCAGGAATTCGAACTCGACGACTCCCTGGGCGTCGCCGCCAACATCGCCGCAGGGGCCGAGGCGCTCACCAGCCTGATCCACGCCTACGAGCATGAGGAAAACCCGGGCCGCCAGGCCGCCCTGCTCGAACAAATCGAAAACCAAGGCGGATGGAACCTCGAAGCCCGCGTCAAATCCCTCGCCACCGAACTTCACGCCCCGCCCCTCGACGCCCCCGTGGCCACCCTCTCCGGCGGTGAAAAACGGCGCGTCGCCCTCTGCCGCGCCCTGGCCAGCCATCCCGACCTGCTCATCCTCGACGAACCCACCAACCACCTCGACACCACCGCCATCCACTGGCTGGAAAACGCCCTCACCACCTTCTCCGGCGGCATTCTGTTTGTCACCCACGACCGCCGCCTGCTCGACACCTGCGCCACCCGCATGATCGAAATCGACCACGGGCGGGCCTACTCCCACCCGGGAAACTACACCGCCTTTCTCGAATCCAAGGCCGCCCGCGAACAGATCGCCGGCCAGACCGAACGCCGCCGCCAACGCTTCCTCCGCACCGAACTCGAATGGGTGCGCGCCGGCGTCAAGGCCCGCACCACCAAATCCCGCCACCGCCTCGAACAATTTTACGAAGTGGCCGACCAATCCTCCCCCCCGGAAACACGCGACATCGACCCCCTCATCCCACCCGCGCCGCCACTCGGCGGGCGCGCCGTGGAACTCAAAGATGCCGGCATCCGTTTCGGCTCCGGCGAAAACGAACGCTGGCTCTTCCGCCACCTCAACCTGCGCCTCCAGCCCGGCACCTGCACCGGCGTAGTCGGCCCGAATGGCACCGGCAAAACCACCCTGCTCCGCCTCTGCCTCGGAGAAATCGCCCCCACCGAGGGCGAACGCATCGCCGCCCCGCGCATCGTCGCCAACCACATCGACCAAAACCGCATCCACCTCACCGACTCCAACTCCGTGCTCCAGGAACTCTCCGAAGGAAAGGAAACCGTCGACTTCGGTGGCACCCCGCTCGGAGCACGCGCCTACCTGCGCCGCTACCTCTTCGCCGGCGACCGCGCCAACGACCGCGTCGAAACCCTCTCCGGAGGCGAACGCGCACGCCTCATGCTCGCCAAACTTTTCCTCGCCGGCGGCAACTTCCTCGTTCTCGACGAACCAACCAACGACCTCGACCTCGCCTCCCTCCAAGCCCTCGAAGACGCCCTGCTCTCCTTCTCCGGCACCATCCTCTGCGTCTCGCACGACCGCTTCTTCCTCGACCGCGTCTGCGACCAAATCATCGCCTTCGAACCCGACGGCATTTTCATCCAGGAAGGAAACTATTCCGCCTACCGTGAAATCCGCAGCCGCCAGGAAAAACAAAACCAAGCTCTCCAGAAAGCAGCGCAACCCACAAACACCCGGACGACCGACCGAAAACGTCGCGAAAAATCCGGCCCGCGACGCCTCAGCTTCTCCGAAAAACGCGAACTCGAAACCATCGAACCTCGCATCCTCGAAGCCGAGGAAAAAGCCGCCACCATCGAATCCCTCCTCAACGACCCCGAATTCCACCGCACCCGCTACCACGAAGCCCCAACCCTCACCACCGAACTCGAATCCCTCAAATCCGAAATCAGCACCCTCTACGACCGCTGGCAGGAACTCGAAAACATAACCGAAAATAAAGGCTGAAACCTGAAACCTGAAACCTGAAACCTGAAACCTGAAACCTGAAACCTGAAACCTGAAACCTGAAACCTGAAACCTGAAACCTGAAACCTGAAA